>NZ_JANJFL010000069.1:0-944 GCF_024584215.1 Pseudomonas sp. LJDD11 | reverse complement strand
GCACGCCCACAGGCGTTGAATGATTTCCGCGAAGAGCTCTTCCTTGCTGGGGAAGTGGTTATAGACCGTGCGCTTGGAAACTTCAGCCCGTGCCGCGATGCGGTCCATGCTGGTGACTTCGAAGCCGCGATCACGAAACTCGGCAATGGCCGCCAGGACAATGGCTTCGCGTTTCTGGTCGGTAAGTCGCATGGGGGCTTTCATAGGTTCGCTTCAAACATGCGTTTAGAGAAAATTACACTCGGCAGTTTACTTGTCGTAGCCAATCATGCAAGCTTAAAACTACACCGTGTAGTGTAAAAAGCTGTTACACATTTTCACGCCACGTTCCGCAAGGTGCGTATAGCTTGATTCAGCACGGCAGGAATCTCGACCTGTTATCAGGAGTCAGTACATCATGGCCATGAATCCCCCAAAAACAGATGCCGCTTCATTGCCTGTCTTGTCTCGTCATGAGGGGCGCTATCGCAACCATGCGCCGGTCAAGTCGCTGGGGTTTGTCCGCACCCTGGGGGTGTTCTGGAATGCCATGTCCAACAAACCCCGTCACACTCGGCCTGCTGGCGAGATTCCGGTCCAGCCGTTGTCACGTCAGCAATTGCTGGCAGCCCCGAACAATACGGTGTATCGCCTCGGGCACTCCACCGTGCTGCTCAAGCTGCACAATGAGTTCTGGCTGACGGACCCGGTGTTTGCCGAGCGTGCTTCGCCCGTGCAGTGGGCCGGCCCGAAACGTTTCCACCAACCGCCGATCAGCCTTGAAGATCTGCCGCCACTCAAGGCGGTCATTCTTTCGCACAATCACTACGATCATCTCGATCACATGACCATCAAGACCCTGATGGACAAGACCGAGCACTTCCTGACCCCCTTGGGCGTGGGCGATACCTTGATCGAGTGGGGCGTTCCGGTGCACAAGGTGCGGCAACTCGACTGGTGGCAAT
>NZ_JANJFL010000068.1:0-984 GCF_024584215.1 Pseudomonas sp. LJDD11 | reverse complement strand
ACCAGCGCCGGCCAGGCTCGGCGGCGGTTCTTTCACCCATCGCCTGGGTCAGGCGGTCGAGGAAGATCGCCAGCAGTACCAGGCCGACCCCGCCGACGGTGGCCAGGCCCATGTCCAGCCGGCCGATGCCGCGCAGGACCATCTGGCCCAGGCCGCCGACGGAAATCATCGAGGCGATGACCACCATCGACAGCGACAGCATCAGGGTCTGGTTCATGCCGGCCATGATCGTCGAGGTCGCCAGCGGCAACTGGACGCGGGTCAGCATCTGCCGTGGCGTGCAGCCAAAGGCGCGGGCGGCTTCGATCTTGTCTTCCGGCACCTGGCGAATACCCAGGTTGGTCAGCCGCACCAGCGGCGGCAGGGCAAACACAATGGTGACCAGCACGCCAGGCACGTTACCGATGCCGAACAGCATCACCACCGGCACCAGGTACACAAAGGCTGGCAGGGTCTGCATGGCATCGAGTGCCGGACGAATGATCTTTTCCAGCCGGTCACTGCGGGCGCAGAGGATGCCCAGCGGAATACCGATCACCGCACAGAAAAACACCGCCGTCAGCACCAGCGCCAGGGTGGTCATCGATTCTGACCACACGCCGATCAAGCCCAGCAGGGTCAGGGTGACAAAGCACAACAGGGCCATGCGCTTGCCCGCCAGTTGCCAGCCGAGCAATGACGACAACAGGATGCCGATGCTCGGCGGGATGCTTTGCAGGATGTATTCGGTGCCGTTGAGCACCTGATCGATGGGCCAGCGGATGGCGCGGAACACTTCGCGGAAGTTTTGTACCAGGTAATTGAGGGCGGCTTCTACCCAGTCACCCAAGGGAATGGTGATCGACTGGAATGGATCGAGAAGGCTGAATTCGGACATGGGGGCTACCTCTTTTTGGCGTGGGCGCTTAGTCGCGGCTCAGGGTCTGGAGCAACAGGGTCTTGGAAATCGTGCCCTTGAACGCACCGCCACGGTCCAGTACCGGA
>NZ_JANJFL010000067.1:0-1006 GCF_024584215.1 Pseudomonas sp. LJDD11 | reverse complement strand
GCTGGAGCACCTGTAGGCGCGAGCTTGCTCGCGAATGCATCGGCCTCAAATCTGGCCTATGTGATCTACACCTCCGGTTCCACCGGTAAGCCCAAAGGGGTGATGAACGAGCACGCTGCGGTGGTCAACCGTCTGCTGTGGATGCAGGACGCCTATGGCCTGACGGCGCAAGACCGGATCTTGCAAAAGACCCCGTTCAGCTTCGACGTCTCGGTGTGGGAGTTCTTCTGGCCGTTGATCACTGGCGCGCAACTGGTCATGGCCAAGCCGGAGGGCCATAAAGACCCGGCCTATTTGAAACGGATCATCGATCAGCAGCAGATCACCACCCTGCATTTCGTGCCCTCGATGCTGGAGGTGTTCCTGGCCCATGGCGAGGCGGGCGATTGCACGTCGCTCAAGCGCGTGGTGTGCAGCGGTGAAGCCCTGCCGGGCCACCTGGTGCGGCGCTTCAAGACGCTGTTGCCGCACAGCGAACTGCACAACCTGTATGGCCCCACCGAAGCAGCAGTGGACGTCACCGCCTGGGATTGCGCCGGGCCGCTGGAGCAGACCCCGGACAACACGCCGATCGGCCAGCCGATTGCCAATACCCGCATGTACATCCTCGACAGCCAGCAACAACCGGTGCCACTGGGTGTGGTCGGTGAGCTGTACATCGGTGGCGTGCAGGTGGCGCGCGGTTACCTGAACCGCCCGGAGCTGAATGCCGAGCGTTTCCTCAATGACCCGTTTGTTGACGGCCGCATGTACCGTACCGGCGACGTCGCACGCTATCTGGCCGATGGCACCATCGAATATCTGGGGCGTAATGACGACCAGGTGAAGATCCGTGGTCTGCGGATCGAGCTGGGCGAGATTCAGTCACGCCTGACCGATCAGTCTGAAATTAATGAAGCAGTCGTGGTTGCCCGCGAAGACGTGCCGGGCGACAAGCGTCTGGTGGCGTACTACACCGCTGCCCATGCCCTGGAAATCGCCACCTTGAGGGCGCACCTGCTGGCAA
>NZ_JANJFL010000066.1:0-1085 GCF_024584215.1 Pseudomonas sp. LJDD11 | reverse complement strand
TGGGCGGTGGTCAGGGCTGCGACGTCTGCGGTTGGCAGCGCGGCGATCTGGGCAGCGGTCAGGCCTGGCACCTGAGCGGTGGTCAGAGCAGCTACTTGGGCTGTAGTCAGACCGGCCACAGCAGCTGTGGTCAGCGCTGCGAGATCAGCGTTTTGCAGGGCGGCGACCTGAGCGGTGGTCAGGGCAGCAACCTGGGCCGGCTTCAGCGCAGCGGCCTGAGCGGTGGTCAAGGCAACGACCTGGCCGGTAGTCAGTGCGGCGACCTGTGCAGTGGTCAGGGCACCGACGCTGGCGGCTGGCAGGGCAGCAACATCGACCGTTTCCAGCGCGGCAACCTGGGCAGTGGTCAGTGCAGCCACTTGAGCCGTGGTCAGCGCGGCCACTTGAGCGGTACCCAATGCAACCACTTGGGCGGTGGTCAGGGCGGCCAGGTCAACGGTTTGCAGCGCAGCCACCTGAGTTGGCTTGAGAGCGGCGACTTGAGCGGTGGTCAGTGCAGCGACCTGAGCCGTGCTCAGGGCGACGACCTGGGCGGTGGTCAGTGCGCCGACATCAGCGGTTTCCAGCGCGGCCACCTGAGCGGTGGTCAGGTTGGAAACCTGTGTAGTGGTCAATGCAGCCACTTGAGCGGTCGTCAGCGCGACAACCTGGCCGGTGGTCAGTGCAGCGACTTGGGCAGTGGTCAGCGCGGCGACGCTGGCCGCTGGCAGAGCAGCAATATCAGCCGTTTCCAGTGCAGCGACTTGAGCGGTGGTCAGTGCAGCAACCTGAGACGTTTTCAGCGCCGCCACTTGTGCGGTGCCCAAGGCCACGACCTGAGCGGTGGTCAGGGCAGCGACATCGGCGTTTTCCAGGGCGCTGATCTGCGTCGGTTTGAGAGCGGCGACTTGAGCCGTCGTCAGAGCAGCCACTTGAGCCGTGGTCAGCGCCACCAGCTGGGCGCTGGTCAGTGCACCGACATCAACGGTTTCCAGTGCGGCGACTTGAGCCGTGGTCAGGTTAGCGACTTGAGCCGTGGTCAATGCGGCCACTTGAGCGGTGCTCAAGGCGACAACCTGGGCGGTGGTCAATGCGGCCACGTCTGC
>NZ_JANJFL010000065.1:0-1139 GCF_024584215.1 Pseudomonas sp. LJDD11 | reverse complement strand
ATCGATTACCCGAAAATGCAGGACCCGCGCGGCAAGAAGATTGAGCACGGTGTGATCCTCAAGGTGGTCGCCACCAACATCTGTGGTTCCGACCAGCACATGGTGCGTGGCCGTACCACGGCGCAGATCGGTCTGGTATTGGGCCACGAGATCACCGGTGAAGTGATCGAGAAAGGCTCGGACGTCGAGAGCCTGAAAATCGGTGACCTGGTCTCGGTGCCGTTCAACGTGGCGTGCGGCCGTTGCCGCTCGTGCAAAGAGATGCACACCGGCGTGTGCCTGACCGTCAACCCGGCCCGTCCGGGCGGTGCTTACGGTTACGTTGACATGGGCGACTGGACCGGTGGCCAGGCCGAGTACGTGCTGGTGCCCTACGCCGACTTCAACCTGCTGAAACTGCCGAACCGCGACAAGGCCATGGAAAAGATCCGTGACCTGACCTGCCTGTCGGACATTCTGCCTACCGGCTTCCACGGTGCGGTGACCGCTGGCGTTGGCCCAGGCAGCACGGTCTATGTCGCCGGTGCCGGCCCTGTGGGTCTGGCCGCTGCCGCTTCGGCGCGCCTGCTCGGCGCTGCCGTGGTGATCGTCGGTGACCTGAACCCTGCGCGTCTGGCGCATGCCAAGGCCCAGGGTTTTGAAATCGCCGACCTGTCGACCGACACCCCGCTGCATGAACAGATCGCCGCGCTGCTGGGCGAGCCGGAAGTGGACTGCGCGATCGACGCCGTGGGCTTCGAAGCCCGTGGCCACGGCCATGAAGGTGCCAAGCACGAGGCACCGGCCACGGTGCTCAACTCGTTGATGCAGGTGACTCGCGTGGCGGGCAAGATCGGTATTCCGGGCCTGTACGTGACCGAAGATCCGGGTGCAGTAGACGCGGCGGCCAAAAACGGCGCCCTGAGCATCCGCTTCGGCTTGGGCTGGGCCAAGTCGCACAGCTTCCACACCGGCCAGACCCCGACCATGAAGTACAACCGCCAGCTGATGCAGGCGATCATGTGGGACCGTCTGAACATCGCTGAAATCGTTGGCGTGCAGGTGATCAGCCTGGATCAGGCACCGGCTGGCTACGGCGAGTTCGATGCAGGCGTGCCGAAGAAATTCGTCATCGACCCGCACAAGACCTTCAGCGCCGC
>NZ_JANJFL010000064.1:0-1394 GCF_024584215.1 Pseudomonas sp. LJDD11 | reverse complement strand
GGCACCACCAGCCCCGCCACTACCCGGCCATCGGCTGCGCCATGGTTGCGGTAGTGGAACATCGAAATGGTCCAGCGTCCGCCCAGTTTATTCAAAAAGTTGAACAGCGCGCCCGGCCGCTCGGGAAATTCGAAGCGCAGCACCACTTCGTCGCTGACCCGCTCCGAGTGCCCGCCGACCATGTGGCGGATGTGCAGCTTGGCCAGTTCGTTGTCGGTCAGGTCGACCACCGGAAAGCCTTGTTCGCTCAGGCTGGCGATCAGCGCGCTGCGCGGGTCGCGCTCCGGGTGGGTCTGCACGCCAACGAAAATGTGCGCCTCGCGGTCGGTGTGGTAGCGGTAGTTGAATTCGGTGATCTGGCGCTTGCCGATCGCTTCACAGAACGCCTTGAAGCTGCCGGGCCGCTCCGGGATGGTCACCGCAATGATGGCTTCGCGGCCTTCACCCAGTTCGGCGCGCTCGGCGACATGGCGCAGGCGGTCGAAGTTGATATTGGCCCCGGAGTCGATGGCCACCAGAGTCTGGCCGCTGACGCCGCGCTGTTCGACGTACTTTTTGATGCCCGCCACGCCCAGCGCACCGGCAGGTTCGGTGATCGAGCGGGTGTCGTCGTAGATGTCCTTGATCGCCGCGCAGATTTCGTCGCTGCTGACGGTGATCACTTCGTCGACGTAGTGCCGGCAGACCTCAAAGGTATGCTGACCGATCTGCGCCACCGCCACGCCATCGGCAAACAGCCCGACCTGGTTGAGCACCACCCGCTCGCCAGCAGCCAGGGCGGCTTGCAGGCAGTTGGAGTCGTCCGGTTCGACGCCGATGATTTTGATTTCCGGGCGCAGGTATTTCACGTACGCGGCAATGCCGGCGATCAGCCCGCCGCCACCGACCGGGACGAAGATTGCGTCCAGTTGGCCAGGGTGCTGGCGCAGGATCTCCATGGCCACGGTGCCTTGCCCGGCGATGGTGTCGGGGTCGTCATAGGGGTGGACATAGACCAGCCCCTGTTCCTCGACCAGCCGCAGTGAATGGGCCAGCGCCTCCGGGAACGAGTCGCCATGCAGCACCACCTGGCCACCGCGCGAGCGCACGCCCTCGACCTTGATTTCCGGGGTGGTCTTGGGCATCACGATCACCGCCTTGATGCCCAGCTCCCGCGCCGCCAGGGCCAGGCCCTGGGCATGGTTGCCGGCTGAGGCGGTGACCACGCCACGGGCGGTCTCTGCCGCGCTCAGTTGCGCCAGCTTGTTGTAGGCGCCGCGAATCTTGAAGGAGAAAACCGCCTGCAGGTCTTCGCGCTTGAGCAGGATCTGGTTGCCGAGCCGCTCAGACAGCTGGCGAGCCCCCTGCAGCGGGGTTTCGATGGCCACGTCGTAGACGCGGGAGGTGAGGATCTT
>NZ_JANJFL010000063.1:0-1421 GCF_024584215.1 Pseudomonas sp. LJDD11 | reverse complement strand
GCGTTCTGCGCTTCGCCTTCAACCGTCGGTTCTACACTCACCAGATATGCGGCCAGTTGCTTGCCACTTGGACCGTCGACATCGAGCACCACCGCTTCGCGAATCGCGGCATGCTCCTGCAACTTCGCCTCGATTTCGCCCAGTTCGATCCGCAAGCCGCGGATCTTCACCTGATGGTCGGTACGGCCCAGGTAATCGATCACGCCGTTATCGCGGTAGCTCGCCAGGTCACCAGTGCGGTACAGCCGGCCGCCGCCCTGTTCGCTGCTGTCGTACGGGTCCGGCACAAAGCGTTCAGCGGTCAGCGCCGGACGCTGGTGATAACCACGTGCCAGGCCTACCCCGCCCAGGTACAGTTCGCCCACGCAGCCTTGCGCCGCCGGCACCAGACCTGGCGTCAGGATATGGGTCTTGAGGTTGTCGATCGGCTGACCGATCGGCACCCCGGCCCCCTCATCCGCACCACAGGTCCAGTGTGTCACGTCAATCGCCGCTTCCGTCGGGCCATACAGGTTGTACACCCCGGCCTGCGGCAGGCGCTGCAAGGCTTTGCGCGCCAGTTCGCCCGGCAACGCCTCGCCACTGCAGACGATACGGCGAATGCTGTGGCAGCCTTCAACCCCGGCGCTGGCCATGAACACCTGCAGCATCGAGGGCACGAAGTGCAACGTGCTGACCTGATAGTGCTTGATCGTTTCAATCAGACGCTCAGGCTCGCGATGTTCGCCAGGCTGGGCCACCACCAGGCGGGCACCGGTCTGCAATGGCCAGAAGAATTCCCAGACCGAGACGTCGAAGCTGAACGGGGTCTTTTGCAATACCGTGTCGTGACCATCGAGGCCGTAGGCCTTCTGCATCCAGGTCAGGCGGTTGAACAGCGCCTGGTGCGCGTTGCCTGCGCCTTTTGGCTTGCCGGTCGAGCCCGAGGTGTAGATCACATAGGCCAGGTTCGACAGCTGTGTTTCGTTGACCGGGTTGGCCACGCTGTAAGTGCTCAGCACGTCGCTGAGCTGATCCAGACTCAGCACCTGGACCTGCCCGGGAACCGGCAACACCTCCAGCAGGGCAGACTGGGTCAGCAGCAAACCGATGCCGCTGTCCTGCATCATGTACGCCAGGCGGTCCTGCGGGTATTCCGGGTCCAGCGGCACATAGGCGCCGCCAGCCTTGAGAATCGCCAGCAGGCCCACCACCATCTCAACGGAGCGCTCCACCGCGATGCCCACCAGTACGTCCGGCCCTACGCCCTGCTCGCGCAGCCTGTGCGCCAGGCGGTTGGACCGCTGATTCAACTCGTCGTAGCTCAGGGTTTGTTCGCCAAAGACCAGTGCCGTCGCCTGCGGAGTGCTGGCGACCTGTTGCTCGATCAGTTCATGAATGCACAGCTCAACCGGGTAGCTGACCTCGGTGCGATTCCAGTC
>NZ_JANJFL010000062.1:0-1482 GCF_024584215.1 Pseudomonas sp. LJDD11 | reverse complement strand
CTGCTGAGCAAAGACCAATACAAGGCGCTGGCCGCTGAATTGAAATTCCCGACCCAGGCATTCATCAACGGTGAATTCCGCGATGCGCTGTCGGGCAATACCTTCGCCACCACTAACCCGGCCACTGGCGAGTTGCTGGCCCACATCGCCGCCGGTAACAGCGACGACGTCGATCTGGCGGTCAAAGCCGCTAAAGAGTCTTTCGCAGACGGTCGCTGGAGCAAGCTGGCGCCGGCGGCGCGCAAGCACATCCTGCTGGATTTTGCCCAACTGCTGGAAGACCACGCCCATGAACTGGCGGTGCTGGAAAGCTTGGACAGCGGCAAGCCGGTCAGCGAGTGCCAGAACGTCGACGTGCCGGAGACCATCCACACCCTGCGCTGGCATGCCGAGCTGATCGACAAGATTTACGACTTCAGTGCCCCGACCGGCGCCGGTGCAGTAACCACCGTGGTGCGTGAAGCCATCGGGGTGGTCGGTCTGGTGCTGCCGTGGAACTTCCCGCTGCTGATGCTGGCCTGGAAAATCGGCCCGTCGCTGGCCGCCGGTTGCTCGATCGTGGTCAAACCGGCCAAGGAAACCACCCTGACCGCCCTGCGCGTCGCGGAGCTGGCCCATCAGGCCGGCGTACCGGCGGGCGTGTTCAATATCGTGCCTGGCGGTGGCCGCGAAGTCGGTGAGCCGATTGGCCGGCACATGGACATCGCGGCGGTGAGCTTCACCGGCTCGACCGACACCGGTCGGCTGTTCCTCAAGTACTCGGCCGAGTCGAACATCAAACGTGTGGTGCTGGAGCTGGGTGGCAAGAACCCGGCGGTGGTGATGAACGACGTCGAAGACCTCGACGAAGTGGCCCAGTACCTGGTGGCCGGTGCGTTCTGGAACATGGGCGAGAACTGCTCGGCGTCCTCGCGGCTGATCGTGCACCGCGACGTCAAAGACAAGCTGCTCGAGCGCATCAAGGTGCACGTGCGCGACTGGCAACTGGGCGACCCGCTGGACCCGGCCAACCGCCTGGGCGCAATGGTCAGCAAAGCGCATTTCGAGAAGGTTCGCTCGTACCTGGAACACGCCGTCGAGGCGCACCTTAAAGTGGTCGAAGGCGGCAACACCCGTGATGGCGTGTTCATCGAGCCGACCATTGTTGATGGCGTCAACGCCGGCGACAAACTGTTCGTCGAAGAGATCTTCGGCCCGGTGTTGAGCGTCACCACCTTCAACACCATTGATGAGGCCATTGCCCTGGCCAACGACACCGTTTACGGCCTGGCGGCCTCGGCCTACACCAGCAACCTGCGCAACGCGATCCTTCTATCGCGCGAGATTCGCGCCGGTATCGTCACCGTCAACTGCTTCGGTGAAGGCGACGCTTCGACGCCGTTCGGAGGCTACGGCGAGTCAGGCTTTGGCGGTCGCGACAAGTCGCAGTGGGCGCATGATCAGTACACCGAGCTTAAGACCATCTGGATCAATGCTCAGTAA
>NZ_JANJFL010000061.1:0-1687 GCF_024584215.1 Pseudomonas sp. LJDD11 | reverse complement strand
CCTATGACCGCTTCGCGGTGGCGCTTTCATCCCCCACCTGAAGGAAGGGGCTTTTCGCGCCAGCTTGGTAACCATGACCCTGCAGCTCTACGTAGTACGCCACGGCCAGACGTGGGCCAACCGTGAAGGGCGCTACCTCGGCGCACTGGATGCAGAATTGACTGAAGACGGCCGTCAGCAGGCCGAGGCCTTGCGCAACGCGTTACCCGCGCAGATCGACGTGTTGGTCAGCTCGCCGCTGTTGCGGGCACGGCAAACCGCCGAGATCCTCAACCAGTCGCTGAACCTGCCTCTGGTTGTCGATAAGCATTTTCGTGAGCGTAACGTCGGCGTATTCGAAGGGCTGACCCAGGCTGAGGCCCGGACCCGCTATCCGCAGTTGTGGGCGCGCAATATCACCCGGCAATGGCAGCAAGCACCCGATGGCGGCGAGACCATTGCCGAGGTGGTCGAGCGGTTGCGGCTGGGCCTGAATGGACTGGTCGAGCGCCATGCGGGCAGCACCGTGGTGCTGGTGGCCCATGGTTTTGTGGGCAAGACCGTGCGGGCACTGGTGCGTGGCGACTTCTCGGACTTCTTCGATTGGCAGCTTGAAAATGGACAGGTGCTGGCATTGGATAATGTGGGCGGTATTGCTTTGCCCACTTCAGCGGTTATTTGAAATCGACTGAGTGGTGTTGCAGCCCATTCGCCAGCAAAGCTGCCTCCCACAGATCAGATCCGAGCCGAGCCTGGATCTTGTGCACCTCCCATCAGCCAGCCGCCAGGCCCCACTCTTGTAATTGATCGACTTTATGCCGTGCGGCTATAATTGATATCCTCCCCGGCCTGAAGGCCGGAGATTCCTACGGCGCTCAGGCGCGGCATCGAGCCGCCCCTGAGTCGCTTCGGTGGGTTCCTGCTGCTGGCGCCATGACCTCTGCGCTCACTTCACAGGCTAACCGGGCGTGTCCCGCCCTTAGTACATTGATCGCCCCGACCACATCGGCGTTGCCTTCAAAACCACATCCCACGCACCTGAACAGCGCCTGCGTCTGGCGGTTGGCCGCCGACACATGGCCGCAACACGGGCACGTGCGGCTGGTATTTTGCGGCGGCACGGCAATCAGCCAGCCGCCGCGCCACGCCAGCTTGTAGTCCAGTTGGCGGCGGAACTCGAACCAGCCCTGATCGAGGATGGCCCTGTTCAGGCCAGATTTGGCCCGAACGTTTCTTCCCGGCGCCTCGGCCGTACCTGCCGCCGACCTGGACATATTGCGTACCTGCAAGTCTTCGATACACACCATCGCGTGGTTTTGGCTGATCGTGGTGGAGCACTTGTGCAGGTAGTCGCGGCGGGCATTGCCGATGCGCGAGTGAATGCGCTGGACGCGGGCTTTCGCCTTCTTCCAGTTGCGGCTGAATTTGACCTTGCGGCTCATCGCCTGCTGCGCTTTGCACAGCGCGGTTTCATGGCGTTTGAAGCTGTTGAGGGGTGCGTAGAACGAACCATCCGAAAGCGTGGCGAAGCGGGCAATGCCCATGTCGATGCCGACTGCCGCACCCTGTGCCGTGGGCTGCTCATCGATCTGTCGTTCGGTCTGGATGCTCACGAACCACTTGCCACACGACTGGCTCACGGTGATGTTCTTCACCGTGCCAGGCACCTCGCGGCTGTTGCGGTAGCGCAGCCAGCCCAGCTTGGGCA
>NZ_JANJFL010000060.1:0-2165 GCF_024584215.1 Pseudomonas sp. LJDD11 | reverse complement strand
GTAGCATTCGGGGTGCGCTGCACCTGGGCAGAGAAAAGCCCGTGCAGGGTCTGCTCAAGATCGTAAGGTACGGCGGTGGCGTTGAAGCCTTCCAGCAGTTGCTGACGTTCTTCGTTGTCCAGCACCGGCAGGGTATTGACCGACCGCCGCGGCTGCTGCTCAAGAGCCTCGACCAGCTCGCTCAGAGCCTGCTGCATGTAGCCGCACAGGCGCTCGGCACCGATGCTGGCCGGCGTCAAGACAGTCAGTCTAAAACCATCACCCAAATCGTCGGCATTCAGGGTTAGCGGGTAGTTGGTGCGCCCTTCATGCTTGAGGGTGACGATGCCTTGCAAGGCTTGTTGCTGGCTGGCGTGGTTCTCGCTGTGACGGAAGTTGAGCATCGCGCTGAACAGCGGTAGCGGCGCGGCCACCCCGCTGCAACGCTGGGCCAGGGCTAACGGCGCGTGTTCATGCACCAATAGCGCACTGAGCCGGGCATGGGTGCTTTTGAGCGCGTCACGCACACCGGCACCGTCAAGGTCGACCCGCAGCGGCAAGGTATTGATGAACATCCCCAGGCCGCGATCAGCGCCGGCACCGCCTTGCAGGCGGCCAAGCAACACGGTGCCGAACACCACGCTGTCCTTGCCGCTGGTGGCGCCCAGCACCCGTGCCCAGGCCAGATGGAACAGGCTCGCCGCACTGACCCCGGCCTGTTGCGCCTGACTGCGCAGGCGGCTGGCCAGGCTGGTCGCCAGCTCCAGCTGGAATTGTTCGATATCGGCGCCGTCACCCTGCACGTCACGCAGGCCAAACGGCAGGGTCGGCTCGTCGATGTCGCCAAGCATGTCGCGGAAAAACCCTTCATGCTCCTGCTCACTGACCCCATGGCGGGCCTGGACCACATAGTTGCGATAGGGAATTGCCTGGCCCAGCGAGGCGTCCAGGCCCAGCAGGCTGACCTGCATTTCCTGGCGTACCACCTCCAGCGCGGTATGGTCCAGCGCCAAGTGATGGAACAGCAGGATCGCGACCACCCGCTGATTGGCCGGATCATTGGCCAGCACCAACTGGACCAGCGGCGCCTGGCTGATGTCCAGGCGGTAATCGCGGGCGTCGAAGCGCGCTTGCAACTGGGTCAGCACATCGCCGGCGGCCGGGTCGAGCTGCACTTCCAGCAACGGCAATGGCGCCTGGCGCCAGACGACTTGCACCGGGGTCGGCAGCCCCTGCCAGAGCACCGCAGTGCGCAGGATGTCATGCCGGGCGATGACCGCGCGCAGCGCGTCAGCAAAGGCCAGCAGGCGTTCATGGCTGTCGAAGGCCAGGCACGATTGCAGCAGGTACGGGTCGCCCTGGCGGGCACTGATGTGGTGATAGAGGATGCCTTCCTGCAACGGCGCCAGCGGGTAGATATCCTGCACATTGGCCACGCCGCCCGGCACGCTGGCGACAATATGGTCGATGGCTGACTGATCGAGCTGCACCAGCGGCAGCAGGTCGGGGGTGATGCGTTGCGTATCAAGCGTGATCAGGTTGGCCGGCACCGCCACTTCACGGCTGTTGCCCACGGCGGCGGCCAGCGCGGCCAGGGTCGGCTGGTTGAACAGCACCCGCACATCGCTGGCCAGCCCGGCCTGACGCATGCGCTCGACCAGCGTGACCGCCAGCAACGAATGCCCGCCCAGCTCAAAGAAATGATCGAAACGCCCGACCCGCGGCACCTTGAGCACCTCGGCCCAGATCGCTGCCAGGGCCGTTTCGGTCTCGCCTTGCGGCGCCTGGTACTCACGGCTGAGCAACGCCTCCTGATCCGGGTCCGGCAGCGCCTTGCGGTCGAGCTTGCCGTTGACGGTCAGCGGCAGGCTGTCGAGCTGTACCCAGGCTGCCGGTATCAGGTAATCGGCCAACCGGCCTTGCAGGTAATCACGCAGCGCCTGCAGGTCCACAGGCTGTGTGGCACTGAACCAGACCACCAGTTGCCCGCCGCGTACCAGCGCCACCGCATCCTTGACGGCCGCATGGCTGCTCAGCGCGGCTTCAATCTCGCCCAGCTCGACCCGCACCCCGCGGATCTTCACCTGGTCGTCATTACGGCCCAGATATTCGAGGTTGCCATCGGCCAGCCAGCGCACCAGGTCGCCGGTGCGGTACATCCGCCCGCCATTGAACGGGTCAGTCAA
>NZ_JANJFL010000006.1:28539-238641 GCF_024584215.1 Pseudomonas sp. LJDD11 | reverse complement strand
AGCGAGAGAAACACCACCCAAACCTGTTCGAGCTGCAAGCAATTGCCGGACTCGAGGCCGAGAGGTATCGCAGGGCTTGGAATAAGGGAATGGACTTGTTGTGGGTGCGGTGCCACCCACGACCGCGACGTCAACGCCGCAAAAAACATTCTCGCGCTCGGGCATGAGCGTCCAGTTGTGGGAATCCCCGCCCTTTAGGGCGGGGAGGATGTCAAATTAGCCGCGACCGATGGCCGCGAACTGTGCCTGGGTCTGCTCCGCCAGCGCCGCAGCACTCAGTTCGACCTCCAGCCCCCGCCGCCCGGCACTGACAAACACCGTCTCGAACGGCCGGGCGCTGTCATCGATAAAGGTGCGCAGGCACTTCTTCTGGCCCAGCGGGCTGATGCCCCCCAACAGATATCCCGTTGAACGCTGTGCGGCTGCCGGGTCGGCCATCTCTGCCTTCTTGATTCCGGCGGCCGACGCCAGGGCTTTCAAATCCAGTGTGCCGGCCACCGGCACCACCGCCACCAACAGCTCACCTTTTTCACTGCTGGCCAATAGCGTCTTGAACACCCGGGCGGCCTCCAGCCCCAGTTTCTCAACCGCTTCCATACCGTAAGACGCCGCTTTCGGATCATGCTCATAGCTATGAATCCGGTGTTCGATGCGGTTCTTTTTCAGCAAATCCAGTGCAGGGGTCATGGTCACTCCAGAGCGGTTCAGGGCGAGCGCCACTTTAAGCCAAAAACACAAAAACAGCCGCTGTTACAAATCAATCTCGCAAGGCTGAAGCCCTGATTTTTCCTACAACATCAGTCGATATTGCACAGGGCATAAACGACAAATGTCAGTCATCGTTCAAGTTCGACCTTTGACAGCGCAAAACTGTGGCTATATTTTCATTTGCGAATATTGTCGAACATTCAGTTTACGGCATGCGCATCATTTACAAGACTTTACGGGGTCCTGACTTACTCACTCTTTCGACAAACCACTGCTCTTCATGAGCCAGAACAAGAACGAGGTTTGCATGACAGTCCAGATACAACAACCCAGCCTGGCCGGCCAATGCACCGCCGAATTTCTCGGCACTGCCCTTATGCTGTTCTTCGGTACCGGTTGTGTGGCAGCGCTCAAGGTGGCGGGTGCCAGCTTCGGTCTTTGGGAAATCAGCATCATCTGGGGCATGGCGGTCAGCATGGGGATCTACCTGAGCGCCGGCATCTCCGGGGCTCACCTCAATCCCGCCGTCAGCATTGCCCTGAGCCTGTTTGCCGGTTTTGAAAAAAAGAAACTGCCGTTCTACATCGGTGCACAGCTCGCCGGTGCCTTCTGCGGTGCCGGGCTGGTCTACCTGCTGTACATCAGCCTGTTTTTCGACTTCGAAAACGCCCAGCAAATGGTTCGCGGCAGCGCCGAGAGCCTGCAACTGGCAGCGGTGTTCTCGACCTACCCGAACCCGGCAATTTCCACCGGCCAGGCCTTTTTGGTCGAGGTGGTGATCACCTGTGTGCTGATGGCGGTCATCATGGCGCTGGTCGACGATAACAATGGCCTGCGACGCGGCCCGATGGCGCCTTTGCTGATCGGCCTGCTGGTGGCGGTGATCGGCAGCGCCATGGGTCCGCTGACCGGCTTCGCGATGAACCCGGCCCGGGATCTGGGGCCCAAGCTGATGACATTCTTTGCCGGCTGGGGCGACATCGCCTTTACCGGCGGGCGTGATATTCCGTACTTTCTGGTCCCGTTGTTCGCTCCCATTCTGGGCGCCTGCCTCGGCGCCGCCGGTTACCGGTTGCTGGTTGCCCGCCATCTGCCAGGCAACGAGCAGCAACAACCAGCCAGCAAGAAGATCAGCGCCAAGGCCCATACGTCTTCCTGACCCCATTCACCTGCTCAAGGCAATCGACATGACTGACGTACAGAACAAGAACTACATCATTGCCCTCGATCAAGGCACCACCAGTTCCAGGGCCATCATTCTGGATCGCAACGCCAATGTGGTGAGTTCCGCGCAGATCGAATTCACCCAGCACTATCCGCAGGCCGGCTGGGTCGAGCATGACCCGATGGAGATTTACGCTACCCAGAGCGCCTGCATGACCAAAGCGCTGGCCCAGGCTAACCTGCAGGCCTCGCAAGTCGCCGCCATTGGCATCACCAACCAGCGTGAAACCACTGTCGTCTGGGAAAAGGACACCGGTCGGCCGATCTACAATGCGGTGGTCTGGCAATGCCGACGCAGCACTGAGATCTGCCAGCAGCTCAAACGTGACGGCCTGGAAGACTACATCCGCGAGACCACCGGGTTGGTGATCGATCCGTATTTCTCCGGCACCAAACTCAAGTGGATCCTCGACCATGTCGAAGGCAGCCGGGAGCGGGCGCGCAAGGGTGAGTTGCTGTTCGGCACCGTTGACAGCTGGCTGATCTGGAAGCTCACTGGCGGCGAGGTGCATGTCACCGATTACACCAACGCCTCACGGACCATGCTGTTCGATATCCATAATCTGCGCTGGGACCCGCGCATGCTCGAAGTGCTGGATATCCCCGAGCAGATGCTTGCGCAGGTCAAAGGCTCATCGCACGTCTACGGTCAGACCCGCAGCGGCATCCCCATCGCGGGCATCGCCGGTGATCAGCAGGCCGCACTGTTCGGCCAGATGTGCGTTGAACCGGGTCAAGCCAAGAACACCTACGGCACCGGTTGCTTCCTGCTGATGAACACCGGCAGCACCGCGGTGCGCTCGACCCATGGCCTGCTGACCACCATCGGCTGCGGACCGCGCGGCGAGGTGGCCTATGCTCTGGAAGGCGCGGTGTTCAACGGCGGCTCTACCGTACAGTGGCTGCGCGACGAACTGAAAGTGGTCAACGATGCACTGGACACCGAGTACTTTGCCAGCAAGGTCAAGGACAGCAACGGGGTCTATCTGGTCCCGGCCTTTACCGGGCTGGGAGCACCGTACTGGGACCCTTATGCACGCGGCGCGCTGTTCGGCCTGACCCGCGGGGTGAAGATCGACCACATCATCCGCGCCACGCTCGAGTCGATTGCCTTCCAGACCCGCGACGTACTCGATGCGATGCAGCAGGATGCCGGCGAACGGCTCAAATCCCTTCGGGTCGACGGCGGCGCGGTCACCAACAATTTCCTGATGCAGTTCCAGGCGGACATTCTCGGCACCCACGTTGAACGACCGCACATGCGTGAAAGCACTGCGTTGGGCGCCGCCTTCCTTGCCGGGCTGGCCACCGGTTTCTGGAGCAACCTGGACGAACTGCGCGACCGCACCGGTATCGAGCGGGTATTTACCCCCGACATGCCTGATGCCCAGCGCGCCCAGCACTATGCAGGCTGGAAGAAGGCCGTGGAGCGCACCCGCGACTGGGCGCCACACGACCCAGCTGATTGAAGCCACGACAAAGGCGGCTGACAGGCGGGGTACGGCTGGTTCATCATGACGCCATTTGCACCAGGCGCCTGAAGGAAAACAATGAACCTGCCTCCCCGCCAGAAACAGACCCTCGAACTGGTCCGCGAACGTGGCTACGTCAGTATCGAGGAGCTGGCCACTCTGTTCGTCGTCACGCCGCAGACCATTCGCCGTGACATCAACCAATTGGCGGAACTGAACCTGCTGCGCCGCTACCATGGCGGCGCGGCTTATGATTCGAGTATCGAAAACACCGCCTACGCCATGCGCGCCGACCAGATGCGTGACGAGAAACAGCGCATCGCCGAAGCAGTGGCCGCGCTGATCCCGGATAACGCCTCGTTGTTTATCAATATCGGCACCACCACCGAAAGCATCGCCCGTGCCCTGCTCAATCACAACAACCTGAAAATCATCACCAACAACCTCCATGTGGCGGCGACGCTGAGCGCCAAGGATGATTTCGAAGTGCTGGTCGCAGGCGGCAATGTGCGCCGTGACGGCGGTGTAGTCGGCCAGGCCAGTGTCGATTTCATCAGCCAGTTCAAGGTCGACTTTGCCTTGATCGGCATCAGTGGCATCGATGAAGACGGTAGCCTGCTGGATTTCGACTATCAGGAGGTGCGCGGCTCCCAAGCCATGATCGGCAACGCTCGCCAGGTCATCCTCGCCGCAGACTCCAGCAAGTTCGGCCGCAACGCCATGGTCCGCCTCGGGCCGATCAGCCTGATTGATTGCCTGGTCACCGACCAGGCGCCGGTGCCGGCACTGTATCAGTTGCTCAACCAGCATAAGGTTCGCCTGGAAGTGGTCTGAGCCTTGTCGTTCGAGCCGGCCGACGATTGCCCCATCGGCCGAGCTGATTGTTCGTTTTTGTTCCTTTTTATTTTCAAACCTGGTTATTTCATCAGGCCCAACTGGATCATGGCATTTTGTTGCGCTATTATTTTCGAAAATGAACATAAATGTTCGATTTCAGACTTAGCGCCATCGTCCTGTATCCCGGAGGCCACCCATGACCGACCTGAACGCGCCCACTGCATCGCCCGCCCCGATCTACGATATCGCCGTCATCGGTGGCGGCATCAACGGTGTCGGTATCGCCGCCGATGCCGCGGGCCGCGGCCTGTCGGTGTTGCTTTGCGAACAGGACGACCTGGCCAGCCACACCTCCTCGGCCAGCAGCAAGCTGATCCACGGCGGGCTGCGGTATCTGGAACACTATGAGTTTCGCCTCGTGCGTGAGGCGTTGGCCGAACGCGAAGTACTGCTGGGCAAGGCGCCGCATATCGTCAAGCCGATGCGCTTTGTGTTGCCGCACCGTCCGCATCTGCGTCCGACGTGGATGATCCGTGCCGGCATGTTCCTCTATGACCACTTGGGCAAACGCGAGAAGCTGCCGGCTTCGCGCAGCCTGCGCTTCGGTGCCGACAGCCCGCTCAAGCCGGCCATCAAACAGGGTTTCGAATACTCTGACTGCTGGGTCGACGATGCCCGGCTGGTGGTGCTCAATGCCATGGCAGCCCGGGAAAACGGTGCGCAGATCCATACCCGCACCCGCTGCGTGGACGCCAAACGCATTGACGGGCTATGGCAGGTCAACCTGCAGGACCGGCATGGCAGGAGCTTTTCGATTCACGCCAGGGCACTGGTCAACGCCGCCGGCCCCTGGGTGGCAAAACTGCTGCGCGAAGACCTCAAGGTGCAATCGCCCTACGGCATTCGGCTGATTCAGGGCAGCCACTTGATCGTACCGAAGCTCTATGAAGGCGATAACGCGTTCATTCTGCAAAACGAAGACAAACGCATCGTCTTCACCATTCCTTATCTGGATCAGTTCACCCTGGTCGGCACCACCGACCGCGAGTACCTGGGTGACCCGGCCAAAGTGAAAATCACCGATGAGGAAACGGACTACATCCTCAAAGTGGCCAATGATCATTTCAATCGCCAGTTGAGCCGCGCGGATGTCCTGCATACCTATTCCGGCGTGCGTCCGCTGTGCAACGACGAGTCGGACAATCCGTCGGCCATCACCCGCGACTATACCTTGGCGCTCAGTGGCGCCAGTGGCGAGGCGCCGGTGCTGTCGGTGTTCGGTGGCAAGCTGACCACTTACCGCAAGTTGGCCGAGTCGGCCATGGCGCAACTGGCCCCCTGGTTTACTCAAATGAAACCGGCATGGACCGCCAACGCCCCGCTGCCAGGAGGCGAACAGCCGATCAGCAGCGAGCAGCTGATTGCCCGCTTTGGCTGGCTGCCCGAACAGATTGCCCGCCGCTGGGCACGCACTTACGGCAGCCGTAGCTGGCAGGTGCTGGACGGCGCGCAGAGCCTGGCAGATTTGGGTGAACACTTCGGTGCCGGGCTGTATGAACGGGAAGTCGAATACCTGTGCAATCAGGAATGGGTGACCTGCGCTGATGACATTCTGCGCCGGCGCACCAAGCTGGGCCTGTTCACCACGGCCAGCGAACAAGCCGCGTTAAAAGCGTGGCTGGACGCGCGCTACGCATCGAGCCCTGCCGCAGCCTGACCCCTCCCCCCCAGGGCTTGCCAGCGCAAGCCCTCAGCCGCTCTCTCCCCGACTCGACGGGTCACGCGCCGTGAAAAACATTCGGATTTCCGAACGCGCGCGTTGTCTGAATTCGGCTTCCCGGACGTTCAACCACCGTCAAGAAGCCGAAACAATAAATTAATCCCTTTAAAATCAATTGGATAGCCATTCGCCACGGTCTGGCACGACTCATGCTCTACACTCCATGTCGACCGCTTCAACATCCAGGCGCGTGTCTAGCAAGAGGCGCCGTTGAAGCTTTCGTTGAACATATGACTGACGCCAGATCAGCCGTCCAAATAAAAAATGAAGTCGAGGAATCACTGATGCGTATCGTTCCCCAGTTGTTGGGCGCAGCCATTGCTGCCGCTCTGATCAGTACTCCAGTCAGCGCCGCTGAACTCACCGGCACACTGAAGAAAATCAAAGACTCCGGCACCATCACTCTCGGTCACCGTGACGCGTCCATTCCGTTCTCTTACATCGCGGACGCTTCTGGCAAACCGGTTGGCTACTCCCACGATCTGCAACTGGCCGTCGTTGAAGCGGTCAAGAAGCAGCTCGACGTACCGAACCTGAACGTCAAGTACAACCTGGTCACCTCGCAGACCCGTATCCCGCTGGTCCAGAACGGCACCGTCGACCTGGAATGCGGTTCGACCACCAACAACGCCGAACGCGCCCAGCAGGTCGATTTCTCGGTCGGCATCTTCGAGATCGGTACTCGTCTGCTGTCCAAGAAAGATTCCAGCTACAAAGACTTCGATGACCTCAAGGGCAAGAACGTGGTGACCACCGCCGGCACCACCTCCGAGCGCATCATCAAAGCCATGAACGCCGACAAGCAGATGGGCATGAACGTCATCTCGGCCAAGGACCACGGCGAGTCCTTCCAGATGCTCGAATCGGGTCGTGCCGTAGCCTTCATGATGGACGACGCCCTGCTGGCCGGCGAAATGGCCAAGGCCAAGAAGCCAACTGACTGGGAAGTCACCGGTACCGCGCAATCCTACGAAATCTACGGCTGCATGGTCCGCAAAGGCGACGAAGCCTTCAAGAAAGCGGTCGATGACGCCATTGTCGCGCTGTACAAATCCGGCGAGATCAACAAGATCTACGCCAAGTGGTTTGAGTCGCCAATCCCGCCAAAAGGCCTGAACCTGAACTTCCCGATGAGCGATGAGCTGAAAAAACTGATCGCCGAGCCTAACGACAAGCCAGCCCCGGAAAAAAAGGCCTGACCGGTCGCTGACCTTCCGGGCGGCCTGCATGGCCGCCCGGGACAGCTCATTCACACGCAGCAGCAATGATCCAACGTCAATGGTTGACGTGCATTCGCCTGAAAGGATTCGAGCACCACGCATGCGTGCATCTCGATCGACATCGAACAAGAGGGGGAGACCCTGATGAATTACAACTGGGACTGGAGTGTGTTCTTCAAGTCCACGGGCATTGGTGACGAGATCTATCTGGACTGGTTCATTTCCGGTCTGGGCTGGACCATCGGCATCGCGCTCGTCGCCTGGATCATCGCACTGACCCTGGGATCGGTGCTGGGGATCATGCGTACGCTGCCCAATCGTTTCCTGTCGGGCATCGCCACAGCTTATGTGGAAATTTTCCGTAATGTACCGCTGCTCGTGCAGCTGTTCATGTGGTACTTCCTGGTGCCAGACCTGCTGCCTGAAGGCCTGCAGGAGTGGTACAAGCAAGACCTCAACCCCACCACCTCGGCCTTCATCAGCGTGGTGATCTGCCTGGGTCTGTTCACCGCCGCGCGGGTCTGTGAACAGGTGCGTACCGGTATCGAAGCGCTGCCGCGTGGCCAGGAATCGGCCGCACGGGCCATGGGTTTCAGGCTGTCGCAGATCTACTGGAACGTCCTGCTGCCGCAAGCCTACCGGATCATCATTCCGCCG
Organism: Pseudomonas sp. LJDD11; assembly: GCF_024584215.1. Taxonomy (NCBI): domain Bacteria; kingdom Pseudomonadati; phylum Pseudomonadota; class Gammaproteobacteria; order Pseudomonadales; family Pseudomonadaceae; genus Pseudomonas; species Pseudomonas sp. LJDD11. The sequence continues at coordinate 230,743 of NZ_JANJFL010000006.1, read as the reverse complement.
CTCACCTCGGAATTCTTGAACGTGTTCAAGAACTCTTCGGTGGCCTCGCTGATCGGCCTGATGGAACTGCTGGCGCAAACCAAACAGACCGCCGAGTTCTCGGCCAACCTGTTCGAAGCCTTCACCCTGGCGACCCTGATCTACTTCACTCTGAACATGAGCCTGATGCTGCTGATGCGCCTGATCGAGAAGAAAGTAGCGGTGCCCGGCCTGATTTCCGTAGGGGGTAAATGATGGATTTCAGTGGAATCATCCCTGCCCTGCCGGGCCTGTGGAACGGCATGCTCATGACCCTGCAACTGATGGCGCTGGGTGTCGTCGGCGGTATTGCCCTGGGTACTGTGCTGGCCCTGATGCGACTGGGCTCGAACAAGATTCTGGCCAATATCGCCGGTGCCTACGTCAACTACTTCCGCTCGATCCCGCTGCTGCTGGTGATCACCTGGTTCTACCTGGCGGTGCCGTTCGTGCTGCGCTGGATCACCGGCGAAGACACGCCAATCGGTGCGTTCACCTCCTGCGTCATCGCGTTCATGATGTTTGAGGCGGCTTACTTCTGTGAAATCGTCCGCGCCGGTGTGCAGTCGATCTCCAAGGGGCAGATGGGCGCTGCCAAGGCGCTGGGCATGACCTACGGGCAGATGATGCGCCTGATCATTCTGCCGCAGGCGTTCCGCAAGATGACCCCGCTGCTGCTGCAGCAGAGCATCATCCTGTTCCAGGACACCTCGCTGGTCTACGCCGTCGGTCTGGTGGACTTCCTCAATGCTGCCCGCGCCAATGGCGACATTATTGGCCGCGCCAATGAGTTCCTGGTTTTCGCCGGTCTTGTGTACTTCACGATCAGCTTCGCCGCCTCGTTCCTGGTGAAGCGTCTGCAAAAAAGGTTCGCCGTATGATTACCATCAAAAATGTTAACAAGTGGTATGGGGATTTCCAGGTTCTGACCGATTGCAGCACCGACGTCAAAAAGGGCGAAGTGGTGGTGGTCTGCGGCCCGTCCGGTTCCGGCAAATCGACGCTGATCAAGTGCGTGAACGCCCTGGAGCCATTCCAGAAAGGCGACATCGTGGTCGATGGCACCTCCATCGCCGATCCGAAGACCAACCTGCCGAAACTGCGTTCGCGGGTCGGCATGGTGTTCCAGCATTTCGAACTGTTCCCGCACCTGTCGATTGTCGACAACCTGACCATCGCACAGATCAAGGTATTGGGTCGCAGCAAGGAAGAGGCCACCAAAAAAGGCCTGCAACTGCTTGAGCGCGTGGGCCTGTCGGCACATGCCAACAAGCACCCTGGGCAATTGTCCGGCGGCCAGCAACAGCGTGTCGCGATTGCCCGTGCCCTGGCCATGGACCCGATCGTGATGCTGTTCGACGAGCCGACCTCGGCGCTGGACCCGGAAATGGTCAACGAAGTGCTCGACGTGATGGTGCAACTGGCCCACGAAGGCATGACCATGATGTGCGTAACCCACGAGATGGGCTTTGCCCGCAAGGTTGCCGACCGGGTGATCTTCATGGACAAAGGCCAGATCATTGAAGACTGCGCCAAGGAAGAGTTCTTTGGTGACGTGAGCGCACGCTCCGAGCGTACTCAGCAGTTCCTCGCCAAGATCCTGCAACACTAAGCAAAGCCAGCGACCGGCTACCTGTACGCTACGGGTAGCTGGTCGCGTTGGGACGACTGTGATGAAATGCGACCCCTCTCTTTATCGCGCTGCTCCGCCATCACTCGCCGTGAAACCCCGTCTGATCCGTCAACTGTTTCTGCCGCCGCTGATCCTGATCCTGGTCATCGCCATGGGCTATGGCGCCTATCGGGTCAGTGAGCATCACGGCATCCAGAACCTCAGCGAAAGTGGCGCCCGCCAGCTGGAACTGCATGCCCGCACAGTTGAGAGCGAAATCAGCAAGTACACCTATCTGCCCAGCATTCTGGAACTGGAAGACAGCGTCGGCCAGTTGCTCACCGAACCCACCCCTCAATTGCAGAACCAGGTCAACAGTTACCTGGAAGGCCTGAACCGCCGCAGCCGCAGTCGCGCCATCTATGTGCTGGACACCACCGGACGGGTCATGGCCACCAGCAACTGGCGCGACAGCGACAGCTATCAGGGTGAAGACCTGTCGTTTCGCGCCTACTTTCAGGATGCCGTGCGCGGCCAGCCCGGACGCTTCTATGGGATCGGCACGACGATTGGCGAGTCAGGTTATTACCTGGCCCACGGCCTGGAAGACAAAGGCCGGATCATTGGCGTGGCCGTCGTCAAGGTACGCCTGGAAACCCTTGAAGAACGCTGGCAACGCGCCCGCCTGGAAGCCTTCGTCAGCGATGAGAACGGCATCATCATTCTCTCCAGCGACCCGGCCCGGCGGCTCAAATCGGTCCGCCCGCTGACCCCGACCATCAAGGAGCGCCTGGCACGCAGCCTGCAATATTACTGGTGGCCGCTCAATGAGCTGGTGCCGCTGGAACGCCAGAGCCTGACCGAAGGGGTCGAAGAGCTGACCTTCCCGGCCAACGCCAGTGTCGACCGCGAACACACCCAGGTCAGCTACCTGGCCCAGACCCGGCCATTGAGTGATACCCCTTGGCACCTGACCTTGCTCACGCCGCTGGAAGACCTGCGCCGCGAAGCCGCCAACCAGGGCATGCTGGTGGCGGTGGCCTGCGCGCTGGTGACCTTCCTGCTGATTGCCTGGAACGAGCGACGCAAGGTGATCGCCACCCGGCTGGCCGCCCGTGAGGCGCTGGAGGCTGCCAACGACGAGCTGGAACGCAAGATCACCGAACGCACCGAACACCTGCGCGCCAGCAACGAACGCCTCAAGGCGCAGATCCGGGAGCGGCGCCAGGCTGAAGAAACCTTGCGCAAAGCCCAGGACGAACTGGTCCAGGCCGGCAAACTGGCAGCCATCGGTCAGATGTCCACCAGCATTGCCCATGAGCTGAATCAGCCACTGGCCGCCTTGCGCACCCTGTCGGGCAACACCGTTCGGTTCCTCGAACGTGGCGCCCTGGACACCGCAACCACCAACCTGCGCACCATCAATGACCTGGTCGACCGCATGGGCCGTATCACCGCCAGCCTGCGCGCTTTCGCCCGACGCGGCGAAGACAAAGGCCAGGCACAACTGGACAAGGCCGTGGACGCGGCCCTGCAATTGCTGGCCGGACGCCTGGAAACCAGCCCGGTCAAACTGCACCGCGACCTGGCCGAGGCCACCCTGGGTATCGACCAGACCCGCCTGGAGCAGATTCTGGTCAACCTGATCGGTAACGCGGTGGATGCCATGCAGGCGCAGCCGCAAGCCGAACTGTGGCTGGTCGGCCAGGTGGTCGATCAGCGCTATCGGCTGAGCGTGCGTGACAACGGCCCCGGCGTCGATCCCGAGGCACGTCGGCACCTGTTCGAGCCGTTTTTCACCACCAAACCGGGCGACCAGGGTCTGGGCCTGGGCCTGACCCTGTCGGCCAGCCTGGCCGCCGCTGCCGGCGGCAGCCTGAGCGCCGAACACCCCGACGATGGCGGCGCGCTGTTTATCCTCAGTCTGCCGCTGCTTGACCACCCGGCCGGCCAACCCGACCCGTACGCGTCTACCTGAGAGCACTGCCATGAACATCAATCACAACCTGACAGTGCTGATCGTCGAAGACGACCCCCATGTGCTACTGGGCTGCCAACAGGCACTGGCCCTGGAAGATATTGCCAGCGAAGGCGTGGGCAGCGCAGAAGAAGCCCTGGCGCGGGTCGGCAGCGACTTTGCCGGTATCGTCATCAGCGATATCCGCCTGCCCGGCATCAATGGCCTGGAACTGCTGGAACGACTCAAGGCCATCGACGCCAGCCTGCCGGTGGTGCTGATTACCGGCCATGGCGATATCACCATGGCGGTCAATGCCATGCGCGATGGCGCCTACGATTTCATGGAAAAGCCCTTCTCTCCCGAACGGCTGGTGGACGTCACGCGCCGGGCACTGGAGCAACGCGGCCTGGCCCGCGAGGTCTGGGCGTTGCGTCGGCAACTGGCCGAGCGCGACAGCCTGGAAGGCAAGATCATCGGCCGCTCAGCGGCCATGCACAATCTGCGCGAGCTGATCGCCAACGTGGCCGATACCTCCGCCAACGTGCTGATCGAAGGCGAGACCGGCACCGGCAAAGAACTGGTCGCCCGTTGCCTGCACGATTTCAGCCGGCGCCGTGACCATCAATTCGTGGCGCTGAACTGCGGCGGCCTGGCCGAGAGCCTGTTCGAGTCAGAGATTTTCGGTCACGAAGCCAACGCCTTCACTGGCGCCGGCAAACGACGGATCGGCAAGATCGAGCATGCGCATAAGGGCACACTGTTTCTCGATGAAGTCGAAAGCATGCCGATCCCGTTGCAGATCAAGCTGCTGCGGGTCTTGCAGGAACGTACCCTGGAGCGGCTGGGTTCGAACCAGGCAGTCGAGGTCGACTGCCGGGTGATCGCCGCCACCAAGTTCGATCTTGATGTGTCGAGCAGGGCCGGGCAGTTTCGCAGCGACCTGTATTACCGGCTCAACGTGGTGACTCTGGAGTTGCCGCCACTGCGCGAGCGCCGCGAGGATATTCTGCAACTGTTCGAGCACTTCCTGCAGTTGTCGGCGCTGCGCTTTGATCGCGAGCCACGCGCCATTGACCGCCAGACGTTGTCGAGTTTGATGAGCCATGACTGGCCAGGCAATGTGCGGGAACTGCGCAATGTCGCCGAACGTTATGCACTGGGCCTGCCGGCATTCAAAAACAGCAGCAGCCGCGATGCGGAAAGCCCGCGCCTGAGCTTTGCCGAAGCCGTGGAAGCCTTTGAGCGGAACATGCTCAGCGAAGCCTTGCAGCACAGTGGCGGCAACCTCAGCCAGGCCAGCCAGGAGCTGGGCATGGCCAAGACGACGCTGTTCGACAAGGTTAAAAAGTACGGGTTGTAAAGGCAGTGGCAAGCTGCAAGGGAACAGCGTCGTCTTCGCTTGCAGGTCGGCTGCCCGATAAAGATCAGGCGGCGATGATCTGGCGGATCGCGCCGACGAACACATCCACCGGCTGACCACCCGAGACGGCGTACTGCTCGTTGAAGATGATGGTCGGCACTGAACTGACGCCGCGGGTGATCCACAGTTGTTCGAGTTCACGCACTTCGGCGGCGAACTGACCCGAGGCCAGGACCTCTTCGGCGCGCAGCCGGTCGAGCCCGACCCGTTGCGCCAGATCGGCCAGGGTAGCGCGGTCTGAAGGGTTTTTCAGGTCGGTGAAGTAGGCCTTGAACAAGGCGTGTTTCAGCGCCAGCTGTTTGCCTTCTTGCTCGGCCCAGTGCAGCAGTCGATGGGCGTCGAAGGTGTTGTAGATGCGGCGCTCGCCGCTGGCAAAATCAAAACCCAGTTCAGCACCGCGCTCGCGGATGGTGGTGTGGATCGCTTCGATCTGCTCGGGGCTTGAGCCATATTTCTCGGCGATGTGTTCCTTGATGTCCTGACCTTCGGCAGGCATGGTCGGGTTCAGCTCATAAGGCTGCAAGTGAATCTGTGCGCTGACTTCGCTGCCCAGTTGCGCCAAGGCCTGCTCCAGTGCTTGCAGGCCGATGATGCACCAGGGGCAGGAGATGTCAGACACGAAGTCGATTTTCAGGGGTGTGCTCATGGGGTGGGCCTTGGTCTGAAGACAAAGGCTCACCATACACCCTCGGGGCTGATCCGGGCACTTGGAGGCGCGAGCTTGCTCGCGAAGGCTTCTTGTAATGTGCAGAAATCATGAGTGCAGTTGTCTGGACTGCGGGTTGCGCCCCGCCGGGAGCCGATTCGACGGCCGGCGGCAGAGCGTTGTTAAAGCTTCGCCATATGCCAGCCCTGATCATGTTGCGCCCGCAGGTAAGGCAGCACGGCGGCGAGCAGCGGGGCTTTGAAGGCTTCCTGGAAGCGGTGGGCGAAGCCAGGGATCAGTTTCAACTGGCTGCCACGAATGTGCGCGGCCAGGTGGACGCCGTGCATCACCGGTAGCAGCGGGTCGGCGGTGCCGTGTACCACCAGAGTCGGGACACGCAGGCGGTTGAGCAGCTCGACCCGGCTGGGTTCAGCCAGGATGGCGGCGATCTGGCGTTTGACGCCTTCGGGGTTGAATGCACGGTCGTAGGCGATCGCGGCCTGTTGCAGCAGTTGCCCACGATCATCCTTGACCCGCGGGCTGCCCAGCGCAGCAAGCAAGTCGGCCTGTTGTTGCAGCGCCGCTTCGCGATTGGGTGCACTGCGGCGGGCCAGTTGTTGAAGCAAGGCGGCATCCGGCATGGGCAGACCTTCGGCGCCTGAGCTGCTCATCACCAGAGTCAGGCTTTCGACACGCTGGGGGGCTTGATCGGCCAGATGCTGGGCAATCATCCCGCCCATGCTCGCGCCCAGCACATGGAAACGACTGACGTTCAACTGGTCCATCAGGCCCAGCGCGTCGTCGGCCATATCGCTCAGCGAATAAGGCGCCGACACCGGCAAACCGAGTTTGAAACGCAGCACTTCGAACGCCAGGTTGACCTCCGATACCGGCTTGACCCAGCTCGACAACCCGACGTCACGGTTGTCATAGCGAATCACCCGAAAACCCTGCTGACACAGGGCAACCACCACTTCGTCGGGCCAGTGAATCAACTGCCCGCCCAGGCCCATGACCAGCAGCAGGGTCGGGTCGGTCGGTTCGCCGACGCTCTGCCAAGCGATCCGTACATCCTTGAGTTGAGCCAGTTGCACCGGCGTGCCGACATCACATTTTGCGACAGCAAAAGACGGCCAGCCGCAGAGCAAGGCGGCCAGAAGGAAAAAAATGCGCATTGGAAGAAACACCGAAAAACAGAACCCCAGTAAGCCGCCAGTCTGATGATGTTTTCAGGATCGCGCTGCCACACTTGCGTGACAGTTTGATGAACCGGGACGAGTGGCAAAGCTATCTGCAAGCCTCAAGCGACTGGCTTCAAGCAAAAGCTGACCTCGACAACAGGCAGATCATGAGACAAACTCACGCCGTTGAATTTTTAATCAAATTATTTTCATGGAGCTTGCCCCGGTGCTGGAGATTCGTCACCTCAAGACGCTGCATGCCCTGCGCGAAGCCGACAGCCTGGTCGAGGCGGCTGAGCGCCTCCATCTGACCCAGTCGGCGTTGTCGCATCAGTTCAAGGAGCTTGAGGAACGGCTGGGCATGACCCTGTTCGTGCGCAAGACCAAACCGGTGCGTTTCACCAGTGCCGGGCTGCGGCTGTTGCAACTGGCCGACTCGGTGTTGCCGCAGCTGCGCGGCGCCGAGCGGGATCTGTCGCGTCTGGCCGGCGGCACGGCGGGCCGCCTGCATATGGCGATCGAATGCCATAGCTGCTTCCAGTGGCTGATGCCGACCATCGACCAGTTCCGCGATGCCTGGCCGGAGGTCGAGCTGGACCTGTCGTCAGGGTTCTCCTTCGCCCCCCTGCCCGCGCTGGCGCGTGGTGACCTGGACCTGGTGGTGACCTCCGACCCGCTGGAGCTGCCAGGCCTGACTTACGTCCCGCTGTTCACTTATGAAGCCATGCTCGCTGTCGCCAATCAGCATGCGCTGGCCAGCCGCCCGTACATCCTGGCGCACGACCTGCTCAACGAGACATTGATCACCTACCCGGTGGAACGTGACCGGCTGGATATCTTCACCCGTTTTCTGGAGCCGGCCGACGTCGAACCGGCCCAGGTGCGCACTTCGGAACTGACCGTGATGATGATGCAACTGGTGGCCAGCGGCCGTGGCGTGTGCGGGCTGCCGCACTGGGCGCTGCATGAGTACAGCTCGCGTGGCTATGTGAAGGCCAAACGGCTGGGCGAAAAGGGTCTGTTTGCGACCCTTTACGCCGCCGTGCGCACCGACATGCTCGACGCACCGTACATGCGCGACTTCTTGCTGACCGCCAAGGACACCTCGTTCTCGACCCTTGATGGTGTCAGCGCAGTACGTTGATCAGCCCGGCAGGGTCTGCCAGTACTGCGGCAGGATCTGGTCGCGGGTCAGCGGTGCCAGCTCCAGCGCAGCACTGCTGCGGGCATCGACCCACTGCACTTCTTCGATTTCTGCCGCAGGCTGCACGGCATGATCGCAGTTCACGCGAAACAGCTGGCAGCGCACCTCGAAACCCGGCTCGTTGGCGGCGGCTGCCCTGAACTCACCGAGAAACACCGCCTGGTCCGGCTCGATCCGCAGGGCCAGCTCTTCTTCCAGCTCGCGCATCAATGCCCGTAGCGCTGGCTCACCGGCTTCGATCTTGCCGCCCGGCTGCATAAAAGCCCGGGTGCCGCGCTTGCGCACCAGCAGCGTCCGGCCATCAGCCGCGACCAACAGGGCAGCGGCAATGTCGATGACCTTCACAGGCTGATATCCCGTTTCAACAGAGCAGCCTCTGCACCCCGTTCCAGCGCCAGGTCAATCAAACGGTCAATCAGCCCGGCATAGGTCAGGCCGCTGGCCTGCCACAGTTTGGGATACATGCTGATCGAGGTGAAACCCGGGATGGTATTGATCTCGTTGATCGCAATGTCGCCCTGATCGGTGACGAAGAAATCCACCCGCGACAGACCGGCACAGCCCAGTACCCGGTAAGCCCGCAGCGCCACTTCACGGACCCGCCCGGCCAATTCTTCGCTCAGTTGCGCAGGAATGTCGGTGCGTGCCTGGCCGTCATTGAGGTACTTGGTGTCGTAGGCGTAGAACTCATCGTTGGCGACCACTTCACCACAGACACTGGCCTGCGGCTCGCGATTGCCGAGCACCGCACATTCCACTTCACGGCCGCTCATGCCTTGCTCGATCAGCACCTTGTGATCGTACTCGAAGGCCAGCGCCAGCGCGGCCTGGAAGCCGGCTGCATCGGTGACCTTGCTGACCCCAACCGAAGACCCCTGGCTGGCCGGCTTGATGAACATCGGCAAGCCCAGTTGCGCGCTCACCTCGGCAAAACCGATGCTCTCACCACGTTGCACAACCACGAACGGCGCGACGTCGATCCCGGCATCGCGCAACAGCCGCTTGGTCACGTCCTTGTCCATACACGCTGCCGAACCCAGCACATCCGGGCCCACGAACGGGATCGCCAGCATGCGCAACAGGCCTTGCAACGCGCCGTCTTCACCAAAGGCGCCGTGAATCAGCGCAAACACCACATCGATGCGCGCCAGGGCCTGGCCGGATTCGACATCCAGCAATTGCCCGCCGGTACTGCCAGGCAGTAACGCCAAGGGGCGGCCGGCCGTGCTCAGTGCGATACGCGCCGGGTCACCTGGGTTGACCAGATAATCGCTTTCATCGAAGCGCAGCCAGCGGCCTTGCTTGTCGATGCCAATCAGGGTCAGGTCGTAGCGGCCACGGTCGATGGCGTTGATGACGTTGCGTGCCGACTGCAACGACACTTCATGCTCGCTCGACTGACCGCCGAACATGATGGCGACTGATTTTTTCAAAGCGCGGTACTCCTGATTTTTCAGGCCGCGAAGATAGAAGCAATACCGAGGGGAGTCCAGAGGGCGGGCGGTCGCAGGCGGCAAAAGCCGGAAAAAAGATGCCGGGCGGTCAATTCTGCCCGCCCGGCCAAGCCACTGCAGCCACGGCTGCAAGTGAGAGGTGATCGTATGAGGGGCTGCTCAGGTGTCAGCGCCCGGACGGGTGGCCGAGCCAAAGCCGGCAAAGCGCTTGTTGAAGCCGGCGATACGGCCTTCAGTGGTGGTCTTGCGTTGCTGGCCGGTATACACCGGGTGCGAGGCGCTGGAGACATCAAGGGCCACGTAAGGGTAAGTCTGGCCATCGCTGTGCTGCTGGGTACGGGTGGTCTCAACGGTGGAGCCGATCAGGTAGAACACGTCGGCCGCAGTGTCGTGGAACAGCACAGTACGATAGTCGGGATGGATACCAGGTTTCATGACAGCTCCGGAGATCAGGTTTCAATATATGTTATACAGTAACATAATCTATCCAGAAATGATTATCAACTTTTCGCCGAACTCCCGCTGCCTCGCTTGATCGAATAGTCAGTAATCGCTAATGTCCATGTACGGTTCACCCTGACCTGTAAGAAATGTCGGCGAGTGCAGCCAGTTTCAGTCCTGCCCCCAGCCGATGGATAGGCACGACACCGGCATTCAGTGACACTGACGCCTGCTCCGCCCAGACAACCGTCATGGCTGAGCCGTTCAGGATTGTGTCGGCACATCGGTTGCCTTGATCTGCTGAGCAATCCCGCACGTGCGAGCCGCATTCAGGCTCGCAGAGCCTGGCGCACGACACTTTCTCAGCAGGATCCGCCATGTCCGACACCGCAATGCACTATGAACTCCCGCAGCATGCCCACACCCGCCTGCTCGAAGCCCGCGATTCATTGCGGCTGCTCGACAGCTACGTGAACAAGACCGATGTCCTGTGCAACCCGTCGATGCTGATTGGTTATGTGTCGATGCTGCAAAGCGCTTTGCAGGAAGTCATCAACGCCAGCACACCGGCCGAGCCCCGCAACACCTTCATACGCAAGGCCGATGAACTGGGGTTCGTTGCGCTGAACCCCAAGGAACAACATCTGATCGAGCAATTGCGCTGGATCAGCCTGGAAGGCCGTGAGGATGTGTATGCCATGGCCACGCGGATCCGGCATATCAAACCCTGGGTGCGCGAAGCCGAGCCGAGCGACAACACCTGACGGCTCCAGCGCCGACAGGGCCAGCCACGACAACGTCATGGCGACACTTTGAGACATTCTGCAATAGCGCAATTTTGCAATTGCCGTAGAATCCGGCCACTCTGCGTGGCCGCCCGGCTGTTTTTGATTGACGCGAGGCAACCAAGGAGGGCGCCCTCCGGTCTTCATATTCACCGACTTCTCCAAGAGCACACCGTTATGACTAACGGACGCGATCTTCGTATCGACTTCTTCCGGGGCCTGGCCCTGATTTTCATTTTCTGGGACCACGTGCCAGACAACCCGCTGGCCCAGTTGACGGTGCGCAACTTCGGTTTCAGCGACGCCGCAGAGATCTTCGTATTCCTGGCCGGCTACGCCTCTATCCTTGCTTATGGCCGTATCTATCAGCGCGACGGCTGGCTGGTTTCGAGCATCCGCATCCTGCGGCGTACCTGGGTGCTGTATGTGGTGCATATCTTCCTGCTCACCCTGCTGATGGGCATCGTCTTCGTGGCCAACAACTACGTCGACACCCGCGACATGATCCAGCAGATGGGCCTGCAACATTTTGTCGGCAACCCGCAACAGGCCTTGGCCGATGAGCTGCTGCTGCGCTTCAAGCCCAACCTCACCGACCCGTTACCGCTCTACATCCTGTTGCTGCTGGCGCTGCCCCTGTATCTGCCGCTGATGCTGCGCCGTATCGAGCTGGCGGTGGCGGCCTCGGTAGTGCTGTACATGATGGTCCCGCTGTACGGCTGGAACCTGCGCTCCTACGAGGGCGGTGGCGTGTGGTACTTCAACCCGGTCGCCTGGCAACTGGTGTTTGTCCTCGGTGGCGCCCTGGCCTTGTATAACCAGCGTCCGCAGCCACCTGAGCAGCGCCCGCTGAGCCAGCAACCACTGTTTATCCTGGCGGCGATCTATCTGATTATCGCCGGCGTACTGACCTTCAATGAAAAGTGGCCAGCAGTGCATGCGGCGCTAGTCTCCGCCCTGCATCTGGAAGGCCTGTACCCGATCAGCAAAACCGACCTGGCACCACCACGCCTGCTGCACTTCGTGGCAATGGTCTATGTGGTCGCCAAACTGCTGCCACGCCACAGCGACTGGCTGAACAACTGGCCGGCGCAGCAGACCTGCCTGATGGGTCGTTACTCGCTGGAGATCTTCTGCCTGGGCGTGCTGCTCGCCCCGCTGGCCGACGCCGCCAACGCCTTGGCCGGCGACACCTGGTCGATGCGGATCATCACCGCCCTGCTCGGCCTGGGCCTGATGATGCTGATGGCCAACGGTCTGGAGCTCAACAAGCGCCTGGGTAATGGCAAGCCGGTAGCCCAGACGAGCAAAAAACTGCGGACGGCTTCGCGCTGAGTGATGTTTCGGAAAAGTCCTACTGCATAATCAGGTCAGGCTCCCGGGAGCCTGGCCGTTATGCCGGAAGTGACCATTCCACAAGAGGACATCACTTTGAACGGTATCGATACTTCAGCCAATTACCTGAACCAGCAGCAACGGGTCTGGCGCCCTCCCCTGCCCCCTACGCCATCTAGCTCCAATGAAATCAGCCAGGCCCTCGTGGACAAATCCACGTCGCCAAAGTCTGCCACCGACAGTTTCTATCAATACGAAGAACAACCGTGGCTGAATGAGAGTGGCGAAGGCGCGATCTGCGCCAAGACGATGTACCTGCGGTATCAGCACGCCGCCAGCATGATAGATCTGGCTTTAATGCACGTATGCTATGCAGATATTCGTAACAAACTGTACGATACCCATCCAGAGTTGGCTGCAAAAAAGTTTGGCTTTACGCTGGATGAAAGCGCCAACCTGATGATTCTCGACTACGACAATACCCTGTCGCATCAGGAGCGAGACTTTCTCGGTAATCTCCTGAACAACCATGCAAACTTGAAAGGACTGGCACAGCGTCACGCCAAGGTCATGATGACGCTGCTTGACCACGACACCGATACTTTTGGCAATCGTTACAGCCTGACACTGGATAACTTCAGGCACACGATTGATTACGCAAAGATCCTGGAGCAAGGACCAGGAAAAATGCATAAGGAGTGGATCCGCCAAGTACATAACAACGCTGAAACACGCGACGCTTCAAACCTGCATATCGAGGCTTGAAGCGTGCGCCCCTGATCAGGCCACCCTGATCAGGGTTGACTATCATCAATTATTTGGTCTCACGCTTTTCACCAACTTCTGGCTGCAGATATGCCCTAAAAAGAACACATGGGGCTGCTCCGCCTTTGACGATCGCAATGCATTGCTAGCAGAATATCCAGCCACAAGATAATGACTTTTCCAAGTGTTAAAGCCTTGCTGTTTATGAACAAAACTCTCGGCTTCATAACCACCTGTACAACGTCCCAATTCGACCATTTTGGATGCCTGCCCCTTCTCATCACTGATCAGAGAAAACCTGATTTCCGGCCGCACATGCTCCTTGTACCCCAGAGAAAATGCGGCAACACCCCCTGCAAGCGGCACGTTTTTGCTATCAGTGAAGCGAACATCCAGTAGAGCTTGTTTATAAGCCTGCGTAGCAAGCCACGCCGGTACTGTTCTGCCTCCCGAAATCCTGATAACACCTGCCTCGTCATGCAGGTCATACTTCAGAACAGGCAACGATCCAAATGCGAGGTTGTAACTACCAGCAGGAACCTCGCCAGGAACCGCAGGTGAGACCCTGACAATCATCTCGTGACCCGGTTGCAGCCCTGAAAAAACGACCTCTTCCGAGGTCAGCTGTTTCCATTCGTCATTTTCTCGGTACTCGATTTTCCATGGGTTCTTGTGCGGCATCGCGTTACCGGGCGTGGATAGCAGGATATCCTGCCCGCGAAGGGCAACGAACCCGTAGTAATGAACCGGGTTTTGCTTGCTCAAATGGTCAGAGATCGAACTGATTTTGTCAGGCAAAACAGTGAAGCGAGGTTGGGAAGACTCGCCAGTACCCCCATTGTCGATTTGCCCGGTTGCGGTCTGAGCAAGAGGCTCTGGAGCCAGACCTTCAGCGACTGCACAGGTGGTGTGAGCAGAGCATATAAAACCCGACAACATAATGACCGCAATCATTTCTTTTTTTAGATAGTTCATCATTCAATCCTCAATCGATTAAAGCACGATATTTATCGTACCCATTGAGGACCTAATCGATATTCGGGACACCGTTCAAGTCAAAAACATACAAGCTGAAAATTCCTACAACCCAAACAGACCACGACAAGACCATCAGAATTCGACACACCTCACAGCATTAAAACAACCGGAAATCTCCTACACCTTTATCAGGACAAGTTCTCATGATCCCTGCCGTTACTCAGGACATTCACCCAATGAGTAAACTGCCATGAAAATTCGCCCTGCCGTAAACCTCGCTCCGAACATTCTTGATGCAATGCACCGGGCCGCCCAAGACACCACGGTGCAGGAACCCTCCAATAAAGAAGTCGCTGCGCCCCAATACTCGATGGTCAATGCCTGGCCCGGCAGAACATTTTTGAAAGTCGATGTTCAGCCACGAACTTGTAACCTTTCAGAAGCCCCAGCCTTAAAAGCGGATAAATCATCAAGCTTTTATGAATACACACCCACGCCTTGGCGATCGACCGCTTCCGTGGACAAGGATACTTGCGATCTTACGGACAGTTTTGACGAGGCAAGCCGTGCGTTTTATCTCAATAGTGTCATTGAGCGTTCCAGCCTTGCTCTGAACGCCATGTGCGATGACTACTATGAGTTTCGCCGTCAGTTAGCCTTCCTGAACCCTGAGCTGGCGGACAAATATTTCGGCTTTACCTTGGGCCCTGACCTGAAAATCAAGGTGACTGATCCCGATGAGGTACTGACACCCGCCGAACTGAGCTACCTGACCGAAAAGCTCAACGAACGCGAGACACTGAAAGAAAACCTGCACCAACATGCCCGTACCGTCATGGAACTGGTCGATCACCTCGCGGAACTATTTGGCGCTGGCTATGTGGTGGATCTGCAGAACTATCACAAGATCATCGACTACGGGCAAATTTTCACCCGTAACAGCATTGGCAATTTCATGGATACCTGGGCGTATCAGGTTGAACGCCATGCCCAAAGGCGTGAAGCCACTGAGGAGCCTCGGGGGCATCATGTCGATATCAAAGCCTGAATACCTTCACTTCAGATACTGCAAAAACTCTTCGAACTCTTGGGCAATCACCGGCGCCTCGCCCAACAGATAATCGCGCAACTCACGCATCTGCCGCGCCTTGGGGCTGGTCTTCAGCCACACCAGATAGTAAGCATCGCCGGTGGCCACGACCTGGCGCAGTGGCAGGTGCAATCGCCCATCAGCCACTTCCTGAGCCGCCAGCAGCAGGTCGACCACGGAAACGCCCAGCCCCTGAGTGGCGGCGCTGATGCCCTGGTCCAGGGTGTCGAACAGCTGCCCGCGCTCAAGACTCACCAGATCCTGGGCTCCGACCCGGCTCAGCCAGCGGCGCCAGTCACGCCGGTCGGCAGACGGGTGCAGCAGTTCGACGCTGTTCAGTTGTGCCAGCTCGACGCCTTCGGCAGGCAAATAGTCGGGCCGGCAGACCGGCACCAGCCACTCATCAAACAGCTTGCAGCTTTCGATGTCGGCGCCAAAGTGCCCGGCGCCGAGCAGGATCGCGCAGTCGTAGGGTTCGGCATAAAGGTCAACGCTGTCGATGTCCATCCAGACACTGGAGAGCTGCACTTCGCTGTGCTGGCCGGCTTTTCTGAAACGATCAAGCGCCTTGAGCAACCAGCGGATGGTCAGGGTGGACGGTGCTTTGAGACGGACAATGTTACGGCTGCTCTTGAGCAGTGCGCAGGCGTTTTCGATGATCTTGAAGCCGGCCTTCAATTCATTGGCCAACAGGCGCCCCTGCTCGGTGAGGCGCAGGCGTGGGCCGTGGCGCTCGAACAGCTCGCAGTCGAACAACGATTCAAGGTTCTTGACGTGATGGCTGACTGCGCTCTGGGTCACTGACAGTTCTTGCGCGGCTTTGCTGAACGAGCCGTGTCGGGCGGCGATTTCAAACGCGCGAAGGGCGTAGAGCGCGGTAATACGTTCGCTCATGCAAACATCCATGATGAGTTGAACTCATAGTAGGTCAGAAGCCAACCCGTTTTACAACGTGGGTTCCTGACTTAACAATTCGCGCCTTTCATAAATAAAACTCACCGGGTGCCGACTGTGAACACCGCCTTGCTACTGAGCTACGTCCTTACCGTGTCGCTACTGATCGCAACCCCTGGGCCGGTGGTGGCGCTGGTGGTCAATACCGCAAGCCGGAGTGGGCCGAAACGCGCCATGGCCACCGCGCTTGGCAGCAATTGGGGTTCACTGGTACTGATCGGCGTGGCGGCCTGGCTCATCATCGCCAGCGCAGCACTCGATACCCGGCTGCTGAGCCTGCTCAGCTTGCTGGGCTGTGTAGTGATCGGTTATCTGGCGGTCGGCAGCCTGCGCGAGGCGATGGTATGCGAGACGGCGACCCAGCCGATCAGCCCGGCGACCCAAGGCGGCTTGCTGCAAGGTTTTGTGGTGGGCATTTGCAACCCCAAGGACATCATTTTCTTTGTCTCGTTTTTTCCGCAGTTTCTTCAGGTCAGCCACTCATTGAAGACCAGCCTGGCAGTGCTGTCGCTGCTGTGGGTGCTTATCGACCTGCTGATACTGGGGGCCTGGATCATGATCGCCGGGCGCCTGAGCAAAGCGGGCAACAGCCGGTTGATCAGCCTGTGTTCCGGCGTTGCGCTGTTGTTGATCGCGCTGCTAGGCCTTGCTTACAACCTGCGTGCGCTGTGGGCATAGAACCGATTGCCGGACAATTTCCGTCGTACCGCGTCGTCAGCGTCTAAGCTTGTGGCAAGTGCGTTGAGAGGGCCGGGGCCAATCGATTATGGGCGTATTACGGCATTCCGATAGCGGGCACCAGAAGACCCAGGCCGACCCGAATGACAACCGGCCACAGCAGCCCCCTCCACGCCGCAAGCGGTATGGCTGGCGAGTGTTCTGGGTCTTGGTGGTGATGGGGGGGGTGGCGCTTGGCGTGGCGATCGAACACGAAACCCGCAGTTCACGCCTGCAAGCCCAGGAAATCAGCCGCTTTGCCGCCCGCCTGAGCTGGTCGATGCAACCCGGCCCGAGCAATCAGCGCATCTATCCCGGTGAAGGCCCGTTCGACAAGCGTCTGGGCTATTCGGCGCTCGACCAGTTTCTGCCACGGCTGCTCAAACGCGACTACCTGATTACCGAACAGACCCGCTTCTCGCCGGAGTTGATGCGCTACGCCGAACACGGCTTCTTCGTGCCCTACCAGGAAAAGATCCAGGCCGGGCTGACCATCACTGATTGCCGTGCAGCGCCGCTGTATCAGTTCCATTATCCGCAGCAGTTGTACCCCGACTTCGCGTCTATTCCGCCGCTGGTGGTACAGAGTCTGTTGTTCATCGAAAACCGCAATCTGCTCGACCCGCAGCAACCGCTGGCCAACCCGGCAGTGGACTGGCCGCGTTTCGTCAAGGCGGCCTGGTCACAGGTTGCCAAGCTGCTGTCGTTGCCCGGCCAGTCGGCCGGCGGCAGTACCCTGGCGACCCAACTGGAAAAGTACCGCCACTCGCCCGACGGGCTGACCCTGACCGGCGCCGAAAAACTACGCCAGATGTTCTCTGCCAGCGTGCGGGCCTATCAGGCCGGTGAGCACACCCTGGAGGCACGGCAGAACGTCGTGCGCGATTATCTCAACAGCGTACCGCTGTCGGCAGTACCCGGACACGGTGAAGTCCACGGTCTGGCTGAAGGGTTGCGGGTCTGGTTTGGTGCCGACTTCCAGAGCAGCAACCAGCACCTCAATGCCCCGGCCGAAACCGCCAAGGCGCTGGCGGCCAAGGCTCTGGCGTTGCGTGAAGTGCTGTCACTGGTGATCGCCCAGCGCCGTCCTTCGCATTATCTGTCCAGGGGCCGCCACGAACTGGCCGAGCTGACCGACAGCCATATCCGCCTGCTGGCCAATGCCGGGGTGCTCGACCGGCAACTGGCCGACGCGACCCTGGCCGCGCAGGTGACCTACCGCGACTGGCAGCAACAACCGACCTGGCAACCCATGGAAGGTAACAAGGGCATCAGCGTCGCGCGCAGTCGGCTGTCGAGCATGCTCGACCGGCCCTTCTATGACCTGGACCGTCTCGACCTGTCGGCCACCACCACCTTGCAGGGCGAGTTGCAGGACAAGGTGACCCAGTACCTGCGCCAACTGGCCGATCCGGCATTTGCCGCCAGCCTGGGTCTTATCGGCGAGCGCCTGTTGAGCCCGGCCAGCACCGCCCAGGTGCGCTACAGTTTTACCCTGTTCGAGCGCAGCGCCGACGGTTTTCGGGTCCGTATCCAGACCGACAGCACCGACCAACCCTTCGACATCAACGAAGGCAGCAAGCTGGAACTGGGCTCTACCGCCAAGCTGCGGGTACTGACCACTTACCTTGAAATCATCGCCGAACTGCATCAACGCTATGCCGGCATGAGCGCGCCCGAGCTGCGTAAAGTCCCGGTGGAAGCGCCGGACCTGCTGACCCGCTGGGCTGTCGATTACCTGATCCAGAACCCGGACCGCGACCTGCCGAAAATGCTCAGTGCCGCGCTGGACCGACGCTACTCGGCCAGCCCTGGCGAGCGTTTCTTCACCGGCGGCGGCCTGCATCGCTTCAACAATTTTCGCCGTGAAGACAACGGCCGGCTGCCGACCCTGCGCGAATCCCTGCGCGAGTCGATCAACCTGCCGTTCATTCGCCTGATGCGCGATGTGGTGCGCTACAGCACTTATCAGGCACCGGGTAATAGCGCTGAGTTGCTCAAGGATGACAGCGACCCTCGGCGTCAGGAATACCTGAGCCAGTTTGCCGACCGCGAAGGCCGGGTGTTCCTGCTGCGCTTCTGGAAGCGCTACAAGGACAAGACCACCCAGCAACGCCTGGAAACCTTCCTCGATGGCATGCGCCCGACCGCCTCGCGGCTGGCAGCAGTGCACCGCTATCTGCTGCCGGCGGCGGATCAGGCCACCTTCAACAACTTCGTGCGAGCCCATCTGGCTGACGGCGAGGCGGCCAAGGTGACTGAAAAACGCCTCAACGAGCTGTATAGCAGCTATGGCCCCGGTGCCTACGACCTGCCCGACCAGGGCTACATTGCCCGAGTGCACCCGCTGGACCTGTGGCTGGTGGGCTATCTGCTCAACCACCCCGAAGCGCAGTTCCGCGACGCCGTGGCGGCCAGTGTCCACGAGCGCCAGGAGGTCTATAGCTGGCTGTTCAAGAGCCGTCATAAAAGCGCACGCGACAGCCGGATTCGCACCATGATGGAGGTCGAAGCCTTCCTGGATATCGAGCAGCGCTGGCAGCGCCTAGGTTATCCGTTCGATCATCTGGTGCCGTCACTGGCCACCGCCATCGGCAGTTCCGGCGACCGCCCGGCAGCGCTGGCCGAACTGATCGGCATCATCCAGAACGACGGCATTCGCCTGCCCACCGTACGCATCGACAGCTTGCATTTTGCCGAGGGTACGCCCTACGAAACCCGTCTGGTCACCAACCCGGAGCTGGGTAAAAGGGTGCTGCCCTCGGCGGTGGCAACGGCCATGCGCGAAGCCTTGTCTGAAGTGGTCGACGGCGGCACCGCCAAACGCATTCAGGGCTCGTTCAAGCTGCAGGACGGCAGCAACCTGATCATGGGCGGCAAGACCGGCACTGGCGACAACCGTATCCAGAGCATGAGCGCAGGCGGGCACGTGCTGCAATCACGAGCCATCAACCGCACCGCCACCTTCGTGTTTTATCTGGGCGACAACCACTTCGGCACCCTCACCGCCTACGTGCCAGGCCGCGCTGCCGAAGGGTTTCGCTTCACCTCGGCACTGCCGGTGCAGGTGCTCAAGGGGATGGCGCCGTTCCTCACGCCTTACCTGGAACAGCATGGTCAGGCCATGTGCGCGGCGCCGCCAGCCGGCCCCGCTGTCGCCGGTTCAGGAGCGCAGTGATAGCTCAGTACTTCGCCCAAGATGATTCACCCAAGATGAGAATGACTCCGGATAAAGTGCTTGCGAAATCGTAAAGATATATCTTAAGGTATATCTAAACGTAAACGGAGAAGCTCAGATGGGTGAAGACTCACAAGCCTGCGGGTCATTGACGGCAGACAAACGCGGCGGCCGCGAGCGCGGTGGCCGGGGCCCGCGGGTATTTGCACCGGGTGACCTCAAACTGCTGATTCTGGACCTGATCGCTGCTCAGCCTTGCCATGGTTATGACCTGATCCGCCAGATCGAGAGCCTGTTCGACGGCAATTACAGCCCCAGCCCTGGGGTCATCTACCCGACCCTGACCTTTCTGGAAGAAAGCGAGCTGATTCTCGGCGACGCTGCCGCCGGCAAGAAGCGCTACGCGCTGACCGACATCGGCCGCGCCTGGCTGGCTGAGCAGGCCGTAGCGCTGGATGGCGCGCGCCAGCGTATCGACGTCAGCAAACGTGCCCTGCGCGGCCATGACCGGCCAGCGGAGATCCACGAAGCCGTGCACAACCTGCGTCATGCCATGCACATGCACCACGGTCGCTGGACACCTGAAGAAATCGCCCGGGTGCGCGACCTGCTCAACAGCACCGCCAAGGCCATCGCCGATGGCGCTCATTCCCGCATCGAGGAACCACAATGAATTCACCGCAAGCGATTCACCGCGTCATGCATGAAATCAAGCGTCGCAAACTCGAAGTGTTGCGCGTCACCGACCTCACGCCACTGATGCGCCGTGTCACCCTGCACGGCCCAGAGCTGGCCGGGTTCATCAGCCTGGGCGCTGACGACCACGTCAAATTGCTGTTCCCGCGCACCCCGCAAGAGCAGGCGGCGCTGGAAACCATGACGCTCGGCGCCGACAGCGCAGGCCCGCGCCCGGCCATGCGTGACTACACGCCGCGCCGCTATGACCCGCAAAGTAACGAGCTGGACATCGACTTCGTACTGCACGGCGACGGCCCGGCCGCGACCTGGGCGGCCCAGGCGGCTGCGGGACAATATCTGTACATCGCAGGCCCACGTGGCTCGCTGGTGGTCCCGGATATTTTCGACAGCTACCTGTTGATCGGCGACGAGACCGCCATCCCTGCCATTGCCCGGCGCCTTGAAGAGCTGCCGGCAGGTCGCAGCGCCCGCGTACTGATCGAAGTCGCCAGCCTCGATGAGCGCCAGCCACTGATCAGCCAGGCCCAGGTTGAAGTGAGCTGGGTGGTGCGTGGCGAGCAGGATTTGCTGGAGGCCGTCCGTCAGGTGCAAGTCCCCACTGGCAAGCTGTATGCCTGGGTCGCTACCGAAGCGGCCCTGTCGCGCAAGGCGCGGCGGATCCTGCTCGATGAAAAGGGACTGGATGATGAATTCGTCAAGGCTGCCGGTTACTGGCGCCTCGACGAGTCTGAGTCGCAAGGGCACTGAGCGCTTCTAGTCAGGGCTTTTTCAGCCGCCGGTCAACCACCAGTAGCAGCAGTGCAATCAGCACAAACCCGGCCAGCACTCCCCCGGCATTGATGAACGCCTGGGCATAGCCCAGGTTGCCCGCGTCGACGAAGGGATAGACGTAATCACCCAGCAGGTCGCCGCGCAGCAAGACATAGCCGAAGTACACCAGTGGGTAGAGCATCCACAGCAGCACATGGCGCAGCCCCAACCCGGCCTTGGGCACGTACAGCCACCAATAGAGCACGAACAGCAACGGCATGATGTCGTGCAGCAGTTCATCGGCCAGCCACTGCCAGCCCTGCGGTTGCCACAGGTGGCGTAGCAACAGGCTGTAGGCAATCGCCACCAGGGCAATACTGGCGGCGATACCGCTGCAGACCACCGGGTGACGGAAAAACCGCTGCAACGCCGTGTTTCGCTGACTGACCACACAGGTCAGCGCCACGGCCACCAGGGTGTTGGTAAGCACGGTGAAAAAGCTGAAGAACTTCACCAACCCGCCCAGCAGGCTGGCCTGATCATTCCAGCGAGAGATAAAGATCAGGTATTGCTGGATCGCCAGTCCGGACCAGCCCAGCACTGCCGCAACCAAGGCATAGCGACGTGCGCCGGGGGCCGCTGGCAGGTGTTTGTCGAGCATCAAGCATCCTTAACGTTTTTTCTGCAGCTTCACATACAAGGCTTCGACCTTCTCACGGGCCCAAGGTGTCTTGCGCAAAAACGTCAGGCTCGACTTGATGCTCGGGTCGCTCTTGAAGCAGCGAATATCGATACGCTCGGCAAGGCCCGACCACTGATAGTGCTCGACCAGCACTTCGAGAATGCGCTGCAGGGTCACGCCATGCAGCGGATCGGTGTTAGGAGTAGTCATCTGGCACCTTGGGCAGGGTTTGCGGCAAAAGGAGCGCACCATAGCCGAGCCGGGCGTCAGCGGGAAGCCCGGTTGAACAGTTTAGAACGCTCCTGCAGGCAGTCTGATGTGCCATCGGTCTTGTACCTATGCATATTTTTGAAACGTTTTGTTACTTCAAGCCTCTGCATGCAGAGGCGGCTCGTGACCCACACACCGCCGAATATTCATTTCGCGGAGATTTGCACTATGGGCACTGATGCAGTTGCACGCAGCCATCCCTTGCCACTGAAGATAGTTGGGTTGGTATTACTGCTGATGGGGCTGGTCCTGCTCGGCTACGGGATCAAACTCCTGCAACTGGGCGGTTCGCTTTATTACGTGCTGGCCGGCGTCGCGCTGACCCTGACCGCCATACTGCTGTTCAAAAGGCATCGCGCCGCCCTTAGCCTCTACGCACTGTTCCTGTTCGCCAGCACCGGCTGGTCGCTATGGGAAGTCGGTCTGGACTGGTGGCAACTGGTTCCGCGCCTGGCGCTCTGGTTTGCCTTGGGCATTGTCCTGTTGTTGCCCTGGCTGCGCCGGCCGTTGCAGGGCGCTGCACCCGCCCCTCTGGCTACCGGCAGTTTGAGCCTTGCGGTGCTGCTCGCAGGTCTGGTGGCACTGGCCAGCCAGTTCACCCACCCTGGCCGTATCGAAGGCCAGCTCGACCGCGAAACAGCCGGCACCACCAGCACCGCACCGGCAATGCCCGACGGCGACTGGCAGTCCTACGGGCGCACCGCCTTTGGTGACCGTTATTCTCCGCTCAAGCAGATCACGCCTGACAACGTTCACCAACTCGAAGCGGCCTGGACCTTCCGTACCGGTGATATCCCAGGCCCTGGCGACCCAGGCGAAACCACCGCCGAGAACACACCGCTGAAGGTCAACGGCATGCTCTATGTGTGCACGCCGCACAGCCAGGTGATTGCGCTGGACCCGGACAGCGGCAAGCAAATCTGGCGCTATGATCCGAAGATCAGCACCCAGAGCGCTGAAAATTTCAAGGGCTGGGCGCACATGACCTGCCGTGGCGTGGCTTATCACGACCAGGCCAGCTACGCCGACTCCGCTGAGCAAGCCAGCCCGGCGACCGCCAGCGCCTGCCCAAAACGCATTTTGCTGCCCACCGCCGACACCCGGTTGATCGCCTTGAACGCTGACACCGGCAAGGTCTGTGAAGACTTCGGCAACCAGGGCGCGATCGACCTGACCAGCAACATTGGCAGCTTCGCCCCCGGCGGCTATTACTCCACCTCGCCACCGGCAGTGACCCGCGACCTGGTCATCATCGGCGGGCATGTCACTGACAACGTCTCCACCGACGAGCCATCCGGAGTGATTCGGGCCTATGACATCCGCACCGGCCGTCTGGTCTGGAACTGGGACAGCGGCAACCCGGACCAGACCGCGCCTCTCGCGGCGGGCGAAACCTACACCCGCAACTCGCCCAACATGTGGTCAATGTTCAGCGTCGATGAAAAGCTGGGCCTGATCTACCTGCCGATGGGCAACCAGATGCCCGACCAGTGGGGCGGCAACCGTACCCCGGCGTCAGAGCGATTCAGTGCAGGCCTGGTGGCGCTGGAGATCGCCAGTGGCAAGGTACGCTGGAACTATCAATTCACTCATCATGATCTGTGGGACATGGACGTCGGCGGTCAGCCAACGTTGATGGACCTGAAAACCGCCGATGGCCTGAAGCCGGCGGTACTGGCCTCGACCAAGCAAGGCAGTATCTACGTGCTGGACCGCCGCAGCGGTGAGCCTATCGTGCCGATTCATGAAGTGCCGGTGCCGCAAGGCGCGGTCGAGGGCGATCGTACTTCGCCGACCCAGCCGAAATCGGAGCTGAACTTCATGCCGCCGGTGCTCACCGAGCGTGACATGTGGGGCGTGACCCCGTTCGATCAACTGCTGTGCCGCATCGACTTCAAGTCGCTGCGCTATGAAGGCCCGTTTACCCCGCCGTCACTGCAAGGCACGCTGGTCTACCCCGGTAACTTCGGGGTGTTCGACTGGGGCGGTATTTCGGTCGATCCGGTGCGTCAGATCGCCTTCGTCAACCCCAGCTACATGGCGTTCCGCTCGAAACTGGTGCCGGCCGCTGAAGTGGCGGCCGGGCCAGGCCGCAAGAGCGAGACCGAAGGCGTGCAACCCAACAAGGGCGCCCCGTACGGGGTGATTCTCGAGGCGCTGCTGTCGCCCATGGGCCTGCCTTGCCAGGCACCGGCCTGGGGCTATGTGGCCGCCGTTGACCTGACCACCCACAAGACCCTGTGGATGCACAAGAACGGCACCGTGCGTGACAGCTCGCCGGTTCCGATCCCGTTGACAATGGGCGTGCCCAGTCTCGGCGGCACCATCACCACCGCCAGCGGCCTGGGCTTTTTGAGCGGGACGCTGGACCAGTACCTGCGCGCTTATGACCTGCGTAACGGCAAACAGTTATGGCAAGGCCGCCTGCCTGCCGGCGCGCAGACCACGCCGATGACCTACACCGGCAAGGATGGCCAACAATACGTGCTGGTGGTCGCCGGCGGCCATGGTTCGCTGGGCACCCGACAAGGCGACTACGTAGTAGCGTACCGCTTGCCGAGGTAAAGAGCGCTGCACTTACAGGAGCGACCAAGGTCGCGAAGAGGCCGGCACAGGCACAACAGCTGTATTGCCCGACCAGCCGCCTTCGCGACCAAGGTCGCTCCTACTGGTGAATCACCTGGTCACGCATTGCGGCCAGACGGGCGATCAGGCGGTTCTGTACGGGCACTGATATGTTCTGCTCGTCCATCGACTTGATCAGATTCTCGACCAGCGCATTGAAGTTGCCACGGGTCAGGTCCTGGCCTTTGTGTGACTCGCGCAGGTTGTCGCCGGTGTAGGTGCAGGGCCCGCCGGTTTCCATACACAAGAACTCGACCAGCTTGTCACGCAGACGCTCGATATCGACCCGACGAAAGCGTTCGACGATACGCTTGTCTTTGGCCACGTTGAGCAGCATTCCTTCGACGATGCGCTGGATACCGGCACGCTGGCCCAGGTCCTGATACAGGCTGTCATCTTTGGCCGGTTGAGGCTGCTGGGCGCAGCCGACCAGCATTACCAGCAGCAATGCACTGAGCAGACGCTTCATCAGAAACTCCCCTGCAGGGACAGGTAGGCACCGTTCTGGTTTTCCAGAGTCGCAATCTCACCGAGCCGGGCGTAGGCCAACACTACGGAGAAATGTTTGTTGGGGAAGTAACCGACGAACACGTCGGCCCAATCGCTTTCCCCGGCGAACGACAGATTGTCGGGCTTCTCGCGATATTCCACACCCACCGCCCAGCGCGGGTTGAACAGCACCGCCAGCGAGCCTTCCTTGAGCACGCTACGACTGTCACGCCGGTCACCACCAAAGCCCAACAGGCCGATTTCGTTGGCGCGGCTGTAGCGCACGCCGCCGTTGACCAGCAGGTTGTAGCCGAACGCCCCGCCGATGAACAGGCGACTGGCGGTCAGGTAACCCTCAACGTCAGAGTTGCGCTTGGCGCCGACCAGGCTGGGAATCAGGAAGTCGTTCTGATGTTTGTATTGCACCCCCAGCGACACCTGCGGCAGGTTGTCGAAGATCAGGTCGCCGAACAGCCTGACCTTTACCCCGAAAATATCCTGGGTGAAGTTGTCATCGGGCAAGCTCAGTTTGTGCTGTAGCGTGCTGATGTCGAAGCGCTGGCGGGCGTAAGAGAACTCAACCCGGTTTCCATAGGCCACCGCCAGCCCCGCGACATCCAGGTTGTAGTCGGGCAGGTCGACCCGGGTTGCAAAGGCGCTGGCGCCCCACTCACCTTCTTCACCGTAACCGGTGAGTACCGCCCACGGCGTGATGCCTCCGCCGGCACTGCCTTCGATACTGCTGGCGCCGCCAGTGGCAAGCAGTTTGCTGTTCTCGGCTTGAACCAGAGGCGCAGTGGCCCCCAACAGGCAACTCAACAACAACGCATTTCTGTAGTGCATGTCAGTGAACCATCAGGTCAGTGGGAGCATGACTCTTGGCAATCCATGCCTCGAAGGCCGCCGCCGACAGCGGACGACTGATGAGATAGCCCTGGGCCGTATCGCAATGCCAGCGTTGCAGCAACTGCAGGCTGTGTTCGTACTCAACCCCTTCAGCGACCACCTTCAAGCCCAGGTTGTGGCTCATTTCGATGGTCGAACGAACAATCACCGCGTCCTCGCTGGTCTCATCCAGGTTGCGTACAAATGACTGGTCTATTTTCAGTTCCTGAACCGGCAAGCGCTTGAGGTGTGCCAATGAAGAATAGCCAGTGCCGAAATCGTCCACCGACAAACTGATGCCACACTCACGCAGGCGGTTGAGCACCACCAGTGCCTGCTCCGGCTCGCTCATCACCGCGCTTTCAGTGATCTCGAAAATCAGTTGCTCAGCCGGTACATGGTGCTTGGTCAGGGTCCGGGTCACGTGGCCCACCAGGTCACCACCGAGCAAATCGTCGGCCGACACGTTGACCGAAAGCTGCACCAATAACCCGCGGGTAGCCCATTCGGCGAGTTGGCGGATCGCTTCTTCGATCACCCAGTTGGTCAACAACTGGATGCTGCCGGTGCGCTCGGCAAGGATGATGAATTCCCCCGGCGACACGTTGCCAAACTGCGGATGCGCCCAACGCAACAAGGCTTCAGCCTGGCGCACATGGCCTTGGCGAATGTCCAGCTTGGGCTGGTAATGCAGATGCAATTCGCCATTCTGCGCGGCCTTGCGCAGGTCACGGATCAGGCTGATCTGGCGCTGGTGGGCCAGGTCACGACCGTCTTCATAGATATGCAGACGGCCGGGCATGTTGATCGCATCCTTGCGGGCGATCAGTGCCCGGTTGAGCAGCTCCTGGGCGGCATCACCATGTTCGGGGTAGACCGCAATGCCGATGCAGCACTCCAGCGCGATGTCGTACCCGTCAACGCGCTGGCTCTCGCTGAGCAGGCGCTGCAACTGATCGCCGCGCGCCACCGCCGCATCGACCGTGGCGTGATCGAGCAGGATGAGAAACTCGTTGGCCGTCAGCCGGGCGACAGTGTCACCTGCACTCAGGGCACCCTGCAGACGCTGTCCAAGCTCGTGGAGCAGGTGGTCGACCGTCTCGACCCCGACGCTCTCGTGAATGGCGCGGAAGTTGTCGATGCCCAGGTACATCAAGGCCATTTGACGCTCAACGGCAATCGAACTGCCCAGCCGTTCCATCACCAGCGCCCGGTTGGGCAAGCCGGTCACCGCATCGTGCAGGGCGTTGTGCGCCAGTTGATCCTCACGCACAGCAATGCCGTGCTGCATGCTGTTGATTGCCCCGGCCAACATGCCCAGCTCGTCTTTGCGAGCCATGACCACTGGCGTGCGATAGTCGCCATCGCCAATGCGCTTGGCAGCCACTGCCAGGGCGCGGACCGGCAGCGAGACACTGCGGGCCAGCGCCAGGGTGCCGATCAACGAAGCCAACAGCGCTGCCAGAGAGATCCAGAAGATCTTTTCATCGAGTGGCACGAACGCCTGCAAGGCTTTGTCCAGCGGGCTTTGCAGTAACGCCAGAACCTGATTGTCGCCAGAGCCTGCGAGAGTCAGGGTCTGGCTGAGAAATTTCAGCTTGCCGCTTTCGGTCAGATGCATCTGACCGCCTGCAGAGGTGCGCATGAACTCGACCAACGCCGGATACATGGCGGCTGGCTGGGTGCTGATCAACTCGCCCGGCTTGCCGTTTTCGATCGTCAGGAATGACACCTCCAGACCACTGAGTGAACGCAGCTCCTGAGCGATATCGCTGTCGATGGTAAAGCCCATGACCACCCGGCCAAGCGGCAAGGGCGCCAGCACGGTACTTTCGACCAGCAAGTGCGGAGTACCGCCACCAGGCACGATCAGCATTGACTGATTATTGCGCTTGGCGCTGCGCAGCGCCTGGTCGTAGACGAATTTGGAGCCCTCCGCCACCTCGTCCTCGGTGCTGGCAACCACCGTGCCGTCCATGCCCAGCAAAAACATGTCGCTGGCGTTGATCCGCCCGCCATGGTTAAGCAGCACCGAGCGAATGGTCGAGGCATCGGAGCTAGCCACCGCATCCCGGAAGCCAAAGTCCGCCGAGAGCAACTGCACCGCATCGCGCAACCGCCGGCCGCGCAGGTCGATCAACCGCTCGAACACCCGGCTGCCAACCTCCAGTTGCGCCTGGGCCTGGCTGCGCACTGCATCGCCGGTGGCGAATTTGACCGAGACAAAAACCGCTCCGATCACAACCAGAACCAATGCAATCAACACCCCGGCGATGCGCGCCTGGAAGCTCAGACGAAGTTTCATCAGTGTGCAGCCTTGTGGAACGCATCACCGAAAGCGCCAGGAGCCGGACGTGCAGGCTGATCTTCGGGTTTGACCTCGACGGCCAGGTCAAAACGCTTGCTCAGCCCGTCGGCTGGCACCTCAAGCACACCACCGGCGAGGGGCTGCATGTCTTCGGCCTGCGGGTGCCAGAGGGTCGCGGTATAACGGCCGGGCGGCAATTGATCGAGCTTGAGCACACCTTGCTCATCACTGACCCCATACCAGGGGTCGTCAGTGACGTACACGTAACCCACCATCCAGTCATGAATGTTGCAACCCAGCACAACCAGACCGGGTTTATCGAACTGCACAGGCTCTGACGGGGTCTTTTCGTAAAGGCGCAACTCGAAGCGCTTGGTGGGCGAGAATGAATACACCTGATGGCGAATGTCATCGCTGTTGGGGAAACTGACCTGGGTGCCGGTGTGGACCGCCAGCACCCGTGGCACGAACTCCTGGTTACGCTGGTCCATGCTGGCCTTGAGCGTCGGTGCGGCCGGGCCAGCAGCGCCCTTGAGGGTCAACACAGCATTGGCCAGTGGCTTGCCTTGGCGATCGAACATCTGTGCCGTCAGTGTCGCGGCCGAGACACTGGCCGCCGAAAACACGTACAGGCCCGCGAGAACCATCGAATGCAGTAACTTGGTCATACGTGTGAACCCTTCCACAACGGCAATGCCGGAAAGTGATGCCGACCCTGGCAACGATGTGTCTGGCAAGCAGAGTAGCTGTCATGCCAGAGCAGGGATATGCCGCAGAGACATCATTTTGATATCGGCCATTCAAATTCGACGAAAGGCGCTCGCCTGCGGCCCTGCACGAGCTTTGCAACACTCAGCCATGCTATCGACCGCCGCCATTGAAACCTGAGACCACTCGCCCCATCTAAGAGGCATGTCCAATTTCGCAGGTGCCCCATGAGCGACCAGCAAAACGCCCCACTTGATTCGTCCGACGACGCCACCGAGCATGAAGTGACGCTCGGTTCAGGCGGCACCTCGCTCGCCCTGCCTGGCCAGAACCTGCCGGACAAGGTCTATATCATTCCGATCCACAACCGTCCGTTCTTCCCGGCGCAGGTTTTGCCGGTGATCGTCAACGAAGAGCCGTGGGCAGAAACCCTGGAACTGGTCAGCAAGTCGGAGCACCACTCGCTGGCGCTGTTTTTCATGGACACGCCGCAGGAAGACCCGCGCCACTTCAATACCAAGGCCCTGCCGGAGTATGGCACGCTGGTGAAAGTTCACCACGCCAGCCGCGAGAATGGTCGTTTGCAGTTCGTTGCCCAGGGTTTGTCGCGGGTGCGAATCAAGACCTGGCTCAAGCACCATCGCCCGCCGTATATGGTCGAGGTCGAGTACCCGCAAGTGCCCAACGAGCCCACCGATGAGGTCAAGGCCTACGGCATGGCGCTGATCAACGCCATTAAAGAGCTGCTGCCGCTCAACCCGCTGTACACCGAGGAGCTGAAAAACTACCTCAACCGCTTCAGTCCCAACGACCCGTCGCCGTTGACCGACTTCGCTGCCGCCCTGACCTCGGCCAGCGGCGTGGACCTGCAAGAGGTGCTCGATTGCGTACCGATGCTCAAGCGGATGGAAAAAGTCCTGCCGATGCTGCGCAAGGAAGTCGAAGTCGCGCGCCTGCAAAAAGAGATCTCGGCCGAGGTCAACCGCAAGATCGGTGAACATCAGCGTCAGTTCTTCCTCAAGGAACAGCTCAAGGTCATCCAGCAGGAACTGGGCCTGAGCAAAGACGACCGCAGCGCTGACATCGAACAGTTCGAACAGCGCCTGGAAGGCAAGGTTCTGCCGACTCAGGCGCGCAAAAAGATCGACGAAGAGCTCAACAAGCTCAAGGTGCTGGAAACCGGCTCGCCGGAATACGCCGTAACCCGCAATTACCTCGACTGGGCCAGTTCGATTCCCTGGGGCGTCACTGGCGTCGACAAACTTGATCTCAAGCATGCCCGCAAGGTTCTTGATCGGCATCACGCAGGCCTGGACGACATCAAGGCGCGGATTCTCGAATTCCTCGCCATCGGTGCCTATAAAGGCGAGATCAATGGCTCGATCGTATTGCTGGTGGGCCCGCCGGGCGTCGGCAAGACCAGCATCGGTCGCTCCATCGCCGAATCCCTGGGCCGACCGTTCTACCGGTTGAGCGTCGGCGGCATGCGCGACGAAGCCGAGATCAAGGGTCATCGCCGCACCTACATTGGCGCCCAGCCCGGCAAGCTGGTGCAGGCGCTGAAGGACGTCGAGGTGATGAACCCGGTCATCATGCTCGACGAGATCGATAAGATGGGCCAGAGCTTCCAGGGCGACCCGGCCTCGGCGCTGCTGGAAACCCTCGACCCGGAACAGAACGTCGAATTTCTCGACCACTATCTGGACTTGCGCCTGGACCTGTCGAAAGTCCTGTTCGTCTGCACCGCCAACACCCTGGATTCGATCCCCGGTCCATTGCTCGACCGGATGGAAGTGATTCGTCTGGCCGGCTATATCACCGAAGAAAAACTGGCCATCGCCAAACGTCACCTGTGGCCCAAGCAACTGGACAAGGCCGGCGTGGATAAAGCCAGGCTGTCGATCAGCGACGCCGCCCTGCGCGGTGTGATCGAAGGCTACGCCCGCGAGTCCGGGGTGCGCCAACTGGAGAAACTGCTGGGCAAGCTGGTGCGTAAATCGGTGGTCAGGCTGCTGGACGAGCCAGACGCCGTCATCAAGATCGGCCCCAAGGACCTGGAAGCCCTGCTCGGCATGCCGGTGTTTCGCAGTGAGCAAGTGCTGTCTGGCACCGGTGTGATTACCGGCCTTGCCTGGACCAGCATGGGCGGCGCGACCCTGCCGATCGAAGCGACGCGGATTCACACCCACAATCGCGGTTTCAAGCTCACCGGTCAGTTAGGCGAGGTCATGAAAGAGTCGGCGGAAATCGCCTACAGTTACGTCAGCTCGAATCTGGGCAAGTTTGGCGGCGATGCGAAGTTCTTCGATGAGGCCTTCGTCCACCTGCACGTGCCGGAAGGCGCGACCCCCAAGGACGGCCCGAGTGCGGGCATCACCATGGCCAGCGCGCTGCTGTCGCTGGCACGTAATCAGGCGCCAAAGAAAGGCGTGGCCATGACCGGCGAGTTGACCCTGACCGGCCATGTACTGCCGATTGGCGGTGTGCGCGAGAAGGTTATCGCGGCACGTCGGCAGAAGATCAACGAACTGATCCTGCCCGAGCCGAACCGCGGCAACTTCGAAGAGTTGCCGGCTTACCTCAAGGAAGGCCTGACCGTGCACTTCGCCAAACGCTTCAGTGATGTGGCCAAGGTGTTGTTCTAAACGGCTCGCTGCTCAAGCAGCTCCTACGGAGTGTGGCGACAACCTCATTCTGTAGGAGCGGATTTATCCGCGAAGGCTGCGCGGCTAAAGCGGATCGCGAAAGCGGTCTGGACACCTGCAACACATGTTGTGGTTTCATAGGCCCTTTCGCGACCAAGGTCGCGCCTACTGATCTGTCTTGCCGAAAGGATCTCTCCATGACCCCTGCCCGCCTGCTCGTGCCCCTGAGCCTTGCCCTGCTTGCGGCCTGTGCGCAAAAGCCTGCCAATGTCGTCTCGCTGGACGATGCCGATGACTGCCCGCTGACCCTCAGCACTGGCCAGACCCTGATCCTGTCCCTGCCCAGCAACCCTACCACCGGCTACCGCTGGCAGGTCCGCGATGCTGCCCCCGGAGTGCTGCGCAGCCTGGGCCCGGAGGTGTACAACGCTGACCAGAGCAAAGAGCTGGTCGTTGGCAACGGCGGTCAATCGGTGTGGCGCTTCAAGGCCGACAGTGCCGGCACCGGCAACCTGTCACTGACCTATCAGCAAGCCTGGGATGCCGACAGCGCGCCGCAGGAACGCTTCGAGTGCGTAATCAGGGTTCATTGACCCGGCGTCCTGTCCGCTAACAGGTAGAGGGCCATGCATCGGCGCAACAAACTGGCTAAAATGCGCGCCCTTGCTTAGCTTGCGCCGGAACCGCCGTGACCCAGGAACCTGATCGCCTCTTCTCCCAGCCCCTGTCCCAGGTGCCTGACTTCGCCTTCAATGAAGACGTGGTGCGGGTGTTCCCGGACATGATCAAGCGCTCGGTGCCGGGTTACCCGGCCATTGTCGAGAATCTCGGCGTACTCGCTGCCCACTTCGCCAAAGCCGATACCGTGCTTTACGACCTCGGCTGCTCGCTGGGTGCAGTGACCCAGGCGCTGCGTCGCCATGTGCGTCAGGACGGCTGCCAGGTGATCGCCGTGGACAATTCCTCGGCCATGGTCGAGCGGTGCCGCGAATACCTAAAGGCGCAAGACTCGATGTTCCAGGAACTGCTGCCGGTGGAGGTTCGCGAGGCCGATATCCTCGAACTGCCCTGGCAGCCGGCCTCGGTAGTGGCGCTGAACTTCACCCTGCAGTTCATTGCCCCCGCGCAACGTCTGGAACTGCTCAGCCGTATCCGCCAGACCCTGGTGCCCGGCGGCGCGCTGATCCTCTCGGAAAAACTGCGCTTTGCCGATGCCGACGAGCACGCCCTGCTCACCGAACTGCACATCGACTTCAAACGCGCCAACGGCTACAGCGACCTGGAAATTGCCCAGAAGCGCAGCGCCATCGAACACGTGATGAAACCCGACAGCCTTGAAGAACACCGCCAGCGCCTGCGCGAAGCCGGGTTTTCCAAAGTCGTGCCGTGGTTTCAGTGCATTAACTTCGCCTCATTGATTGCCCTGCCATGATCGATCTCGCTCCACTGGTCCGCCGCCTGGCGGGCACGCCCTTGGCCAACTGGGCCAATGGCCTGCAAGCTCAACTTGATGCCAAACTGGAAAAAGGCCATGGCGACCTGGCGCGCTGGCGCAGTGCGCTGGATGCGTTGCCGCCCGTGCAGCCCGGCCGGGTTGAACTGCTCGATACGTTCAGCCTGCAGGCCGAACTCGACGCGGCCACACGCGCTCAGTTGCACGCCGCCCTGATGGGCCTGTCGCCATGGCGCAAAGGTCCGTTCGATGTGTTCGGTGTGCATGTCGACACCGAATGGCGCTCGGACTGGAAATGGACCCGCGTCGCGCCGCATCTGGACCTCAACGGCAAGCGTGTGCTGGATGTCGGTTGCGGCAACGGCTATTACCAGTGGCGCATGCTCGGCGCCGGTGCCGACAGCGTGATCGGTGTCGATCCGAACTGGCTGTTCTTCTGCCAGTTCCAGGCCATGCAACGCTACATGCCGCAGCTGCCGGCCTGGCACTTGCCGTTCGCGCTGGAAGACCTTCCAGAGAAGCTCGAAGGCTTCGACACGGTGTTTTCCATGGGCGTGCTGTATCACCGCAAATCGCCCATCGACCACCTGCTGGCGCTCAAAGACTGCCTGCTCAAAGGCGGTGAACTGGTGCTGGAAACCCTGGTAGTGCCTGGCGATGTACAGCAAGTGCTGGTGCCGGAAGACCGTTATGCGCAGATGCGCAACGTCTGGTTCCTGCCGTCGGTCCCGGCCCTGGAGCTGTGGATGCGCCGTGCCGGCTTCACCGAGGTGCGCTGTGTGGATGTGAGTACCACCAGTGTTCAGGAGCAGCGCAGCACCGACTGGATGCGCTACCAGTCACTGGAGCATTTCCTTGACCCCGACGATCACAGCCGCACCGTCGAGGGCCTGCCGGCACCGATGCGTGCAGTGATTATTGGCCGCAAGCCCTGAGCGCGACAAACACGGGGTCTTGTAGGAGCCGCTTTAGCGGCGAAGCTTTAGCGGCCGGCCGCTCTTACCCTTGCGCCTTGCTCGCTGCCCGGCGCATGCGGAAAAACTCGCTGAGCATCGTCCCGCATGCCTCGCCCAGCACGCCGCCTTCATACAGCACCCGGTGGTTGAGAAACCCTTGGGTAAAGAACTGCCCTTGGCTCTGCACCACCCCGGCCTTGGGCTCCAGCGCGCCATACACCACCCGGGCGATGCGCGAATGCACGATCAAGCCGGCGCACATGCTGCACGGTTCCAGGGTTACATACAGCGTGCTGCCCGGTAGCCGGTAATTGCTCAGCGCCTGGGCTGCATCGCGGATGGCGACCATCTCGGCGTGGGCGCTGGGGTCATTGCCGCTGATCGGGCAATTGTAGCCACGGCCCACCACCTGACCATCGACCACCACCACCGCGCCCACCGGTACTTCTCCCAAGGCCGCGCCCTGGGCTGCCAGTTCAAGCGCCTCACGCATGAAATCCTGATCGCGGCTACGGTCGATGATCAGTGGCTGACGCATCACGACACCTCGATGGCGGCCATCAGGCCAGTTTCCATGTGATCGATCACATGGCAGTGGAACATCCACACCCCCGGATTATCCGCCACCAGCGCCACCCAGGCGCGCTCGTTGCGGCCCAGCAGAAAGGTGTCAGTGAAATACGGGATGATCTGGCGCCGGTCGGATTTGAGCACCTTGAAACTCATGCCGTGCAAGTGAATCGGGTGCTGATACTGGGCCATGTTCTTCAGCTCGAAGATATAGCTTTTGCCCAACTGCAATTTGGCAATCGGCCGGTCGGCGCAGGTCTTGTCGGTGATGTCCCAGGCCTGGCCGTTGATCTGCCACAGGCTCGGCGGCTTGCCATCATCGGTGCCAGTAGACACCGCTCCGGCCCACTCGAAGTTGAAATTGATGGTCTCGGCATTGTCCAGGTCTGGCTCCGGCAAAGGATTGGCCGGCAACGCAGGCGGCCAGTCCCCCGGCGCCCCTTCAGCCGCCACAGAACGCAGCGTGCCCAGGCGCACCGGACCATTGCGCAACGACAGTTCCTCGTCAGCCGGCGGCGCCTTGATCGCCAGACACAGACGCATACCCGGCCCCAGCCAGTATTCCTTGCCCAACGGCCGTGGCGCTACCGGGTTGCCATCAATGGCATAAATCCGCGCCTCGGCATCCGGCAGGTTGATGCGGTAAGTCACGGTGTTATCGAGGTTGAGCAACCGCACACGAGTGATCTGCCCGGCCGGCAGGTCAATCACCCCCAGATGAGTGCCATTGATGGTCGAAAGCCGCCCGGCAGTGCCTTCGCGCGCAGCTTCACGCAGCACGCTGAACTCAGTAAATGCACCGGTCTCGTCCACATGCCAGTTCTTCAGGCTCAGCGTGCGCTCATGGGCAAACCCGGTCGGCTCACGCTCTTCGACGATCAATGGCCCGACCAGACCGCGGCCCAACTCTTCGCTGCTGCTGACATGCGGGTGATACCAGAAGCTGCCGGCATCCAGCACCCGGAACTTGTAGTCGAAGTATTCGCCCGGTTTGACCGGCAGTTGCGACACATAGGGCACCCCGTCCATCTCCAGCGGCACCCGGATGCCGTGCCAGTGAATGGTGGTTTCCACTGACAGCTGGTTGATGAAACGCAAACGCAGCCACTCGCCCTGGCGAACCCGCAACTCGGTGCCCGGCACCGAACCGCCAAACGCCCAGGCCGGGGTTTTGTGGCCCGGCACCAGCTCGACATCCAAGGGCGCCGCGATCAGCTCAAAGTCATGCCCTTCTCCCGGCCCACGCTGGGCCAGCCAGTAACGCGCAGCCCCGCCGGCGCCCATACCGACCACAGCAAGACCGGCGATACCTCCGAGAATTTGACGACGGGTAAAGGACATGACAACGGACACCTTGAAAACGACTGCGACAGGCATCTGCGGGCAGATGCGAAGGGGTCAATACGATACACGTGCGAATGGGAATGTGTAAGTTCGGACCTTGCACCGCCCCGGACAAACACAGCAAAGAATCTGTTTCGTGATGTGAGTCAGCACTCTTTTAGTAGCATCATCTGCGATCCTGCTCGCTTCTGGATCAGCAACCGGAGGGATACAGTTGATACCCCATGCACTGAACACCCTGATCGAAACCGAACGGCTCACGCTACAACCGCTCAAGCCGGGCGATGCCCACGCGCTGCTGGCGATCTTCTCCAACACGCAGGTGATGAAGTACTGGAACACCCCGCCCTGGACCTCTCTGAACGATGCCATCGACTTCATTAACCAGAGTGAAGCCGACATGCGTGACCAGCAATCTCTGACGCTGGGGATCTACCTCAAGGACACCGGCCAACTGCTGGGCAAATGCCTGCTGTTCAGTTACAGCCAGCAGTCCAGGCGTGCCGAGATCGGCTTTGGTCTGGGTCACGAGTATTGGGGCAAGGGTTACATTACCGAGGCCGGTCGCGCACTCATTGATTACAGCTTCACGACCTTGGGACTGCGCCGTATCGAAGCAGAGATCGACCCGGAAAATGCAGGTTCGGCCAAAGCGCTGGAGAAGCTGGGCTTTGTTCGTGAGGGACTGCTCCGCCAGCGCTGGGAAATCAACGGGGTGGTGTCCGACTCGGCGCTGTATGGGTTGCTCGCACAGGGCTGGTGCGAAGGAACAAGCGCCTGATCGTCAACCAGCCAGTGGAACCGACTGAGTGTTGTGCTGGTCTTCACTGTGCTCCCAGGCACGGCCTTTTCTTACATGGGAGTAGCCCGCAACGTTGAGGTATTTTTTCCATAGGAGGTTTCGCGTGCTCAGGAAGTCAAGTCTTGTCGTACTCGCCCTGTCTGCCGTTGCCGTTTCGGCGCAGGCCCAGTCTGATCGTCAAGTGGTCGAGGATATGGTCACTCGCTCGGCCAATATCTGCCCAGGCCACAGCAGCGAACGCACCACGCCGACAGTGAAGGCGGTGCCCGTCGGCGCATTGCGGGTCATGCTGGATCGCGGCCTGGTCATGTGTCCCGACCGACGCCTCGATACCGACGCACCGGCAGTGTTCTACGGCAGAGTTGGGGTCTTCGGCTGGAACCCGGAAGTACCTGCCAGTTCGGAGGTGATCGTCAAGCAGATCGACGGCATGACCCGCAAGGACGAGTACCCATCAGACACTCTGGTTTGGGATGCCAAGGGTACCCCACTTGAGCAACGCACTGTGCCCGCCTTCGAAGCCAAGCCAGGGGCTGCTGTGCTGTACAAGATACGCTAGGCTCCGTGTTCAGGGATCATTTCGGCCATTAATATCGTGCCGGGCTTTGCCTTGAATACCCTACCAAGCACGCCCGGGGCTTTTGCCAGAATCCATAGCCCGAGGCCTAAAGATCGTCCTTTGAAAACGGATAGATTTATTGGGATCACTGTTCGCGGTTGGCCAATGCCTGTCGGAAGGCCCCGCACCCTGCCATTTAGCTACGGTGCCTGTTGATGCAGAACGGTGCCTAAACCTGCCAAACCTAGAACGCCAAAAGCCCGCAATTACGCGGGCTTCAGGGCATTTCTTGCTAGATCGTGCCCGGCAGTGCCGGACGCGGGATCATTCCCACTCTATTAACAATGGGCTGATTTTCGCCAATGAAATAGGGGCATGCAAGTCATGTGAGCAGACCAATACCATGAAAAAAACCATACTCCAATGACCATCGACATCCTGTGAATGGAGCTAGGGGAAAACTAGCCACCTACCCGCGACTGGCTGCGCAAAGACTCTACAGCTCCCTCAAGTAGCTTTTCGTCGGGCATGAGCGTACCCCATTCCCTCCAGAAATCTCGTGTTGCGCTATCAGGTTTCATTTGAGGTTGATCCAGTTTGATCCGCGTCGGAAGAAGCACAGCATCACCCAGCAGGAGGGCTTCGCCTGTGTCGAGCAGCGGAAGCATAGCCGTCAGACCAACAAGAGAATCTGGCATAAGCTTCTTGATAACATTCTGATCGCTTTCGTTCGTCAGCCTGAGAGCTAGGAAATTATTGCACTGCGAAAGAATGGTCCGGCTGACATCTGATGGCCTCTGACTCACCACCAGTAACGAGAAGCCGTATTTTCGTCCTTCTTTTGCAATACGCTCAAATGACCACAGCGCCTGTCGCTGAACGGCATCAGCGTCATCCTTCACCGGTAGGTAAAGATGCGCCTCATCGCAAAGCAACGTGATTGGAGTGCGGGCATCGGCGGTCATCCAAAACTGAACGTCGTAAAGCAGTCGGGCAAGTGTTCCGGTAACCACAGGAAGTACATCAGCTGGCACTTCAGAGAAATCAATGATCTTAATGCCATTATTTGAGTCCGCGCGAAGCAGTTTCACGATCTGCCTTGCAAGCCATCCGTAATCCAACGATTCTGGTGGTGGCGAAAACATAAAGCCATATCGCCGGTCGTCAAGCTTAGCCTCAAGCCGGGAGATGAAACGCGTCAGTTTATCTTCCCATTCGCCCTTAATAGCCGCGCCCTTAGCACCGACCCCTTTCGCCGTATTGTCGAACTTTAAACGATCGACTAAGTCCGATATGGCATATGGGATCGGCGAATCGACTGTGAAGGTCTCTTTAACTTTGGCCTTACCCGAATCATCAAGCATGTTACCCTTGAGCTCACGGACATGGCGGGTAAATCGTGAGGCTTGGTTGGGTGCGTTCTGATCGCTCCGGTCTAAGACCATCGACAGCATTTCGTCGCGGTTCAACAGCCAGTACGGAAGAAATAACGCATCATCCTTTGGCGCCGCAAGATCTCCCGGTCCAGCTATCCGAAACCGCTGCGCGAATCCCCCTT
The DNA here is from genome assembly GCF_024584215.1 of Pseudomonas sp. LJDD11. Classification (NCBI taxonomy): domain Bacteria; kingdom Pseudomonadati; phylum Pseudomonadota; class Gammaproteobacteria; order Pseudomonadales; family Pseudomonadaceae; genus Pseudomonas; species Pseudomonas sp. LJDD11. Next base: position 191,702 of record NZ_JANJFL010000006.1, on the reverse strand, counting down.
TGCTTTTAGCCGCAAGTGGTTGGTATTCACCGTGCATGTCAAAAACCACAATATTGGGAAACTTGAGTTTGGCTGCCCGTTCAAGAATAAGCGCAACTGCCCAGCTCTTCCCCGACCCGGTACTCCCGAGAATTGCAGCATGCCTCTGAAAAAATTTGTCGCCGCTTGCTATAGCCTCAGCGCTCCGGTCGGCGACAAATGTGCCAAGCTTTAGACGCTCGTTCTCCGAGAGGCCGGCACCCAAGATGCCCATAAACCTTTGCAGATTTGCTGCTTCGATGACGAAGCATTCCCGGTCAATCTGAGGAAAGCTATCAGCCCCTCGCTTGAAGGTGTCAGATTTTTCTCCATCAACCGTTCGATAGGTGCCAATTACAAAAGCCTGCATATGGTCAGAAGGCGAGACGGTCAACGTTCCGAACTCACCATCCGCGGGGTCGGGGAGTTCCTCACGGAGTGAGCGGGTAACCCGATCAGCCATTGCGATAAGGAACTCAGACTGCGTAACCCCCCTAATCGCAATCAGCTGCCCTATACCAACGCGGGTCAGCATTTCGGAGTTAGTAACGTCAATCGCAACGCGACTGGTGTCGACACCAGCAACACGTCCAATTTGTTCATTATCTGTAAAGTCGAGCGCTGCACCAGTCATGCGGATAGAACTCCTTTCACGAATCCGTCAAGGTCCCAATAATCTATATTGGGATAAAATTTCTCGGCGCCGTCGATGATGAAACGGGTGCCGATAGTGTCACCTTCTTGGTGAAATTCTGCCGCAATCACGTTCTTATGCCCAATGGCCAACTCTCGCGCTTTAGGAGAAAGCCAGTAGGTCAAAATTACGGTCCTCACACCTGACTTGATCCGAGGGGTCAGATGCGTCTCTAAGTGATCATCATTGAAACCGTAACCGAGGATGAGAAAATAACGGGCTTTGTCGATAGCATCGTTGGCTTTTTCACGATGCTTATCGAACGGGCTGTCGTAGCCGCTCCTGAATTTGTTTAGCCCTGGCGTAATGATGAGCCGAGGAAGCGGTAGTGTTCCTGCGTAACGTACCGGGTTACCCTTACGGTGATACCAGTCAAGGCTACCGTGCGGTTTGAAGACGTTTACCTTGGATGCGAATTTGTACCGCACATTTTTACCGACTAGCTTGACGCTACGGCAGAAGCTCCAGTAGCTATCCTGCGGATCTAGCCGCGCGGCAAAATGGCCGGAGAACATTGTATCGACACCTAGCCCAGCTTCCTCGCAGGCAAGCTCAACGAGACGGTCATAGTTTGTTGTCACGATTGGTATCCCCGTGTCCGGCTTCAGCAGGTGGGGAATAAGTCGCGTTAGACGAAGAGTTTTTGCATTACTGAATACCTCAGAAATGATCCCCTCCTCCGACTTAGCGATGAAATCACCGGTGCTCTGCACGATGGCGGCCTCCAACGAGGGTGTTGGAGCATGCTTGAGCAAAGCTGCTTCCAGCCCATCAGTTGCAATGAGGGGATGGATCTGCTCCCAGAGTTGGTTGTCCTCAGGGGAAAGGCTCGCTGGGATGTGTGTGACCAAATGCTGGCCTAGCAACCCCATCCCGGGCACTCCCTCTGCGCATGACAATCCAGAACCAACGACCAAGACGAGACCGTCGCCAAATTGTTTCTGAAGCTGCTTCTTTAACGCACTTATTTCCATGTGCCCCCACCAATGTCATCATGCCAGCCCTCGAGAAGGTAGCACGGCGCCACGCCGTTCAACAGCTCGCAATTTGCTCAGCGCATAGCGCCCGCTCACCGTGAAGCTTCAGGACGGAAGAGGGCAGCGACCACCGTCTCTCCGTGGCATCTATATCTCATTATCTGCCTTTGAATGGCGGTCATAACGAGGCAGGTGGAGATATCGATAAGGCGAAAGCTTTGTATACGCCATAATATATCGAAGGGAAAATTCACATGCCTAGGTACGCTCTAGCAGCGGTAAAAAATCTAAAATGCCTTCCACCTTCTGGAGTCAAACGCGCCTGAGCTACAATCTGCCGCGCTTCGCTGGCGCTCTTTCCGACTTTTACCTGAGCAATTAAAGCATCAGATATTATTTTTAGGGTATCAACTCGAGCCTTCTTCAATCTATCTGAATTTAGATTTAATTCGACAATTGTCCTACCTACCACTTCAACCGCAACACCTGATTCCGCACATGCAGCTTCGTTTACACCTAACTGACCAGTGGTCCTACTTGCTGTAAACAAGCATGGCGCCAGCGGTATATCCGGCGGAAACAAGATTAAGCCATCAAGTATTTTATTGTCCTTCTTTTTATCACATGTAAGATCAGGAGCACCGTACCTTACCTCTGGCTCGTGAACCGCACCATTTGAACCACCCAGACACACAGCGAACAAGTTATCCCACTTAGTCACCCATGGAATATTATTTGCAAAAGAGCTTTTCGGATGAAAGTGCTCCACCCCAATATCCTGAATTCCGCCAACCCCATCGCGCCGATAAATATCTATCTCACAATATGCACATAGATAATGCTGATCTACCAAAAGCCGATCAACAACTTCAGCCTGGTACTCGGACTCAGCCCTAAACTTATCCCAATGCTGCCGATGACTTACTCCATCGTACGGGTTAGCATCGTTAAAAACCACTACAAAATCAGGTTCACCCTGTTTGTTTATATTCTTCAATTTTTCGAATCCAACTCTTGAATTGCAACATCCATTTCAAGGCGCTCAATCTCTGGATCAAAACCCTTGCCCCACGCATCTAACTCTTCCTTCAGCACAAGCGCATCTTTCGCTTTCCAGTTACCGGACTCAACAAGCTGCTGGTACTGCTTTAGTTTTTGAACAATTTCTAAACGATCAGGCCGAGTATTGACCCCAAGAATTTTATCAAGCACATAACCATTATCAGCGCCTTCAGAGAAGGCTACGGGCACCAGGCACGCGTCCGCCCCTTCCCAATCAATTACTCTCAATTGGTCAGGGCGTACTGTTGAAATTACGTGAGGACTGTGAGATGACACTATAAATTGAATATTTGGAAAGACCCTCCGAAGGTCAGGAAGAATAGTCTGTTGCCAACCTGGATGTAGATGAAGCTCCACCTCATCTATCATCACAAGACCTGTAGAAACGAGAGGATCCTTCAGATCAGGATTTGCCTCTGCCATTCTGGCAGCAATATCCATGACCATAACCAACGCGATACGATACCCGTCACTTAACTGTTCAATTCTTAGAGGGTACACACCATCAGCTCTTGCCCAATCCAACATTATCCCCGCAGGATGTGCCATGCGGGGATTGGAAAATTCAGGCATAAACTGCTGTATAGCACTCCGAATGCAGCTAAGCTCAGGAGACTTATAATCGAAAGACTTTAACTCACGCTGCCTTGATAGCTCTAAACTCTCAAGATTATAAAAATACTCAATAAAACGCTTAAAATTAGTCTTGCTCTCCAACGACTCGCTATATGCATCAAACCTAGCGAACTCTTTCTTGAAACCTCTCTTCCTCTCGGGAAGCGCAAAAACACCACGACCCGTCCCGTAGTAAGCCAGGACCGGCAATATTACGCCACTGCTTTCATTAAATCCGTCGACCAACGCGTCCGCATAATCATTGATTGCCTTTATACCTAGCGCCGGAGGAATCTGCTTCGACGTTTTGTTCGTTTTATCTCGACGTTCAGTCCTATCCCAACCTACCCCATCAATTGTTTCGCATGTTACTCTACTGTAAGGCGGCTTGGCACCAGTTTCCAAAACCTTGAAGTCGGTATCTTTTTGCGATATCCCTGCGACTCCAGGGATACGGGTTAAAAAAGCTCCCATTGAGATTGCCAAAGCATCGAGAATAGAGCTTTTACCAGAGCCATTTCGAGCAACAAGTACAGTCAAGTGCTCATCAAATTCAATTGAAAAGTCAGTAAAACGGCGAAAATTTTCACAACGAATTTTCTTAATTTTCATAGTATTTCCTTTTTCGCCTCGGACTCAAAGCCCCACTCTAATATCCGACAGCTGAATTTGCCGCACCAAGATAGCTAACTCCTCACTATCCCCGCCGCGCAAAACTTCGCCGAAAAGCGCTCGCGCATAGACCGGGTCAGCGCGCAGCAACTCTGCCATTACCTGGTCGTGCGTCCTGTCCGTCACAGCATGCTTGTCTCGTTTTGATGTCAGATCGGTCAAAATTCAATTTCCTCTCCCCAGTACAAATGCTCTCTATGCCAAGCTAGGTATTTAAGGTGTTGAGTTGACAACGAGACGCTCAGCTCCGGTGAGCAGTTCAAAATCTGGCGATCCCTGTCCGATACGTAAGGCGAAATCAAGATTTTTCCCTCGTCGTCAAAGGAGACATAACCCTTGTCGAACAGTGCATCAAGGCTCGGACTCAACAGAAGACCGTTGTAAACATCCAGCCGTTCAGTGTTGCTCGCCTGACTCCACGGTTTGATGTGTGAGGCTTTCAAAACGTCAATCTGTGAGCAACCAGTAGCCGAGCACTCACCCCAATGCTTGATGAGTTTCTTGCGAAAAGCGCCCTGCCCTACCCGAGCAAGAATGATCTGAGTTTTCTGGGTCTCAGTAAGCATTGCATCACTCAGCACTAGCTGTTCTTGGCCCTTAGCGATGACCTCTGCTATATCGTCCGTCGCCCAATACTTTCGGGTGACGCCAAAGCTACCCTTCCTGCTGGGGGCTACACCAATAGAAACACAGAAGCTCTCGAAAGCGAGCTGTAGGCTCTCGTTCTGAACGGGATACGAGCCATATATTTTGTTCAGTGCGAGGTTGGTCTCGCCTCCGTGTTTCTCTTTGTTCAAGCAGTGGATCTGAATCTTGTTGCCAATGTAGCCGATGAACCGAGATGGGGCGAACGCAATACCGGCATCTGTAAGGTATGGCAGATAACATGTACCTTTTCTGATGAGGTCTTGGTAGATCTTCCTATCCCCATCTGCTGACACTCTCGCACGCTCAAGCTCAGCAAGGTTCTCTGCTACCTGCTCCTCGTTTATCACCAGCTCCATCACTGCTCCTCACAATGAAAAGCCCGGCTCAGTGGCAGGGCGTCAAAATCAAGACATCCCAATGACCGAAAGCAACTGCTCACGAACACCACGGCCTTGCTCGTCCTTCTTTTGAGCCATCAGATACAGTCCTTTCCCCGCTGATTTTTTGGCCCACAGCTCACCGATCAGGCGCTTCTCTTTGCTATCGTCGTTGCTCACACGGTCGCCGCCCTTGTATTCCACAACGAGCAGCCTGCCGTCCTTGAGCTTAACCACGAAGTCAGGGTAGGTCCGCTGAGTCGAAGTAGGCATCCAGAACTGGGTGGAGTGGACGAGGTTACGAACCCAAAAATCCACGTCGTCAAGCAAATCGATGGCCTGCGCGCATTCAAACTCTTCACTGATTACGCCTTTTGGTGTTTTCCAAGGCAGCACACCAGGGAATGGGTAGTAGTGCTTTTTAAAGCGATAGGAGCCTTGGTAATACGAGGTGGCCGGGTAAAGTGCCATATCCTGCGGGTAGGTGAAGGCACAGCCGGGTCCATCGGACGTGACCAGATCAGCGTCAGCACTGAACAGCGCTTGCTGAAAGCCAGAGTCGTAAGCCTGTTTCTTAACTAGCAGGAGCTGTTCTCCGAGTTTTCGGCGCAGGATGAACTGACCTTTCAAGAGCTGGGAAAGCGAGAAGCCACGATCCTCCAGCAAACTGGTGACAGCACGGCGCAACCACTCACGAAGCACGGGCTGCTTGATGGAAGGCTCACGAATTTCCTGATCAAGCCACCCAATCAGGTCGGAAGCAGTGCGATCCTGAGCAAAGCCCGGCAGATAGGTGTTCACATCGTCCTTGACGTTCTGGAACTGAACGGTTTTGTCGTCGAGATAAACCTCGAACGTCATGCTGGCCTCGTCGAATTTGAACGACGATAGGTCTGGCGGCGCAGATAACAAATCCCAGCTAAAGGTGGCCGACACAGCCCCACGGTCTACAAGCTCAAGCTCACCTTGCTCCATCACACACAGGCGCGGGACTTGGAAAACCATGTTCCGCTCGCTGGGGGCTTTGGCTGAAATGGTTGCCTGCTGGTGACGTTCGACCTGAGCAGCGACAGCTTCTTTTGCAGCCTTACCGGACACTGTAGAAACAATCGCATCAATCGTGAGTTGATCGACCTCATCCTTGACCTCTACGGTGCCGCCAAGGCCGTCAGCGTTCAGCACGAACTGAACACGCTGCTGATCTCGCTCAGGGATTTTGGAAAAATCAGGCGCCTTTGGCAGGGTCAACTTAATCACCGGCAAATCCGGCATTCCAGTCGAGCCACCTTGAAGGTCTAACTCTGGGGTCTTCTCCTTCCGTATCGCTGCGGCGGCCTCCATCGGGTTGAAGCCGATGTTGATGAGCGATTGGGTAAGCTCACCGGCAGCTCGTCCAAAGCTGTCTGTGGTTACGTGAGCATACGCTTTGCTCATCGCTTCCTGCCGCCTTGGAACGGCATAGGGCATGCGCAACACACGACCGAGCAATTGCTGAATATCTTTGTCGGATTTCACCTGAGCGACGGAACAAAAGACGTATGCGAATGAGCAGTCCCAGCCCTCTTTTAGCGCTTGCTTGGTGATGATGACCTCAATAGGGCAGTCCTTTGCAAAAAGGTCTACACCATCAATCTCCCGCTGCGTGCCAGTGGCGATAGCGATAGCCTTCTCTTCAACATTGTCGGTGTTTATGAGATGCCTTTTCACTTCCTCAACAGTGGCTTCGCTCTTCGCATTCTCTGCTTGAATCAGCAAAATAGGCCGGATGTATTCAGGCTCACCCAATGCCGTCTTCGCTAGCGATCTCCGCCTTGCCACAGCACTGCTGACGGCGACCTGCCATTCCCCATTGTGCTCTTTCAGCACGACCGGAAATTTGATCATGTTCTCGGCCTTCAGCTCGAAGGCAGATACGCTCACCAGCACGTTCGAGCTGGAAATGTCAGGCGTGGCAGTCAGCTCCACAACAGCCTTTGGCCCAAGGCGCTCATACACCGTATACGACAATGGTGTGGTAGCGTTGTGGGCTTCATCCATAATCACCAGTGGGCCATGAAGCTTCAGGAGGTTGGCGAACGATGCAACGGCTTTGCCACCCTTACCTTTTTCAAGATAGTCCAGCTCCTTCGACACACCGCTGAAATGTGCCTCAAGATCCTCATGATGCTCGTAGACCTTTCGGCCCTCTTCCTTGTCTACACGAAGCGCAGCAACAGTCGAAATCACTACACAGACCTTTGTTACGAGGTCAGCCGGGCGGATCTGCGCAAAATCAGCAACGTCGAAAACCGCTACCTGACCATTGAACGCATCATCCAGCTCCTGCCGGTAGGGATGGCGAGGATTCTGGAAGGCTTCGAGAGTCTGCGTTTTGATCTGAGTGGTGGGCACCATCCACATGACCAATGGAAATTGGCGCTCAAGGTATGAAGCACCGCAAATACGGATGATGTGTGCGCCAAGAATCGTCTTACCGCCGCCCGTTGGGATACGCAGACACACGTAAGGAACCAAAGGCAGGCCCGGCATTTTCTTGTATTCGTTGAGCAAGCCAACATCTACGTTGTCCTCAAACGCCTTCTCAGGGCCATCCAGCCGAGAAGCATCGAGGTATTTTTCTAAGCTGCCCAACGCACGGCTTTGGTAGAGCTTGAGTGTATGAGCCATTTCTCAACGCGCCTTAATGTCGTAAGGTGTTTGGCGGAAGGTAATTTTCAGCTCCTGCAACAGCTCGGGAGCCAAAGCACAGGCTTCGCCATAAACCACCTTCGGTCCATCAAACTCAGGCAATGCCCTGAAAATCCGTTTCGTTAACACGTTCCCACCACTGTTGGTCAAATCGCCAAGAATTCCGTTGAAAAACAGGTAGTAAGCGGTGCCTTGGTGGATACCCAGCAATGGCGACTTATCAGCGCTTGCAGACCTGGCTGTGCCCGTTTCAGCAAACCAGACGTGAGCCGCAAGCTGCTCGAAAGAAATACCTTCACGTATATGCCCCGACTCATCGAATACAGGGACGCCAAGCGTGTAATACCTGAACCCGGCACCTCCGGCCCAATTCAAGACCTTTGATACGCCACCCTGCTCACCGTCAACCACTCTCGCAAGTCGAGGCTGGCAATGGCTTTCGGCATGAGCACCCACTTCGATCCCTATCCATTGCCGTCCCATCTTGTGGGCTACGGCTATGGTCGTTCCCGATCCAAGGAAGCTATCCAAAACGAGATCGCCGGGATTGGTCGCCACCTCAAGAATGCGCTTCATCAACGCTTCCGGCTTAGGAGTGGCGAAGTTCTCATCACCGAACAGCGCAACCACTTCTTTCTTCGCATCCTGCGTATGGCCCACTTCTTCGTAAGGCCAAAAGGTCTGAGGCACACGGCCCTGCTTCACTTCGGACAGGAAGCGTTTGATGGCTGGCACGTTACCGCCATCCTTGCCCCACCAGATTCGATTGTCTTCATCCAATTGGCGAAGCTTGTCCTCAGACACACGCCAATACATGCCGTTAGGAGGGCCGGAAATGACTCGACCCGAAGGCGTAGTGATGGGGTATACACCAGCACCGTAGTAGTTACGTGCTGAGAGGTCTCCCGCCTTCCACGGCCCTCTCGGGTCGTTGTCAGGATTCCGATAAGCCTTGTCCTGTTTTTCAGTCCGAGGCATCGGGTTTGGCACCCATTTCTCAGCGTTCTTGGCGTAAACAAAAACGTAGTCGTGATCGACTGAGAAATGACGAGCTGAGTTTTTCGGGGAATAGATTTTCTGCCAGATGACTGAGGCTATAAAGTTCGGCCTGCCGAAGATCTCGTCGCAAATCACTTTGAAATAGTGCGCTTCGTTGTCGTCCAACGTGACCCAGAGAGAGCCATCCGGGGCCAGCAGCTCACGGATTAGCTCCAAGCGCGGATACATCATCGACAGCCACTGAGAATGCTCGAGGTTGTCGTCATACTGCTCGAAAGCGGATTTCGTGTTGTAGGGCGGATCGATGAAGACGCATTTCACCTGCCCTGCGTAGTAAGGTAGCAGCGCTTTCAAGGCGTCAAGGTTATCGCCCTGAATGAGCATATTGGGTGAATCAGCCTCGCCATGCGAAAGGTCCGCATTGGGCACCAGCAGGCGATACGGAGCGAGAGCGGCCCGCGTGAGGTCAGCGTCACGGTTGAACCAAGAAAGAAGCGGCATTGACGGGTTCCAAGGGACGGCTTTCAAACCGGGTACTTTACCCTCCCACCCCCTAAGCATCCATCCCATTGTTATGTAGAAATGACGCAGCTCTAGCAGCCAGGAGTCCTTTCAGGCTACCCGTTCGCTTTAACAATCATGCCCATTTTTATACGGACTCCAGCTTGTAGCTCACGAAACTCAGTCGTCATTGCTTCGACCGTGCCAGCACTGGCTCCAAAACCTGGTTTCTCAACAAGCCACAATTTGAGCAGCCCGGCCACTCGCCCCAGATCGCCATTAATCTTTGCCAGATCGGCCACGGCAGTGAGGTCAACAACCGACCGAATCGGCGTATTCAGCCCAAGCGCCCGAAGGTAGCCTGACCGAGACATGCCCGCTTCTTCGGCGCGCTCGGTGATGGTCGCCTTTTCCTCGTCAGTCACCCACACCTCTATCGGCTTTCCGCGTCTTCGAGGTGGGGCCTTTCTTTTGGTGCCCTCTGTCATGGCTTGTGCTCCTGTTGTTGCTTTTCAGCTCTTAGACGCGGCAGCGGCTGGGGCCTCGCAGAGCAAGATGCCGTTGAGCCGAAGGCGAATAAGGGGCGGTGTTGGATGGGGACGGGCTTGCCCGTACCCGTACAACACACATCTTGCCGTCTATTCCTATGCGATTCTATGCAACTGGAGCAGAGATGCCATCTGTATTTCATCTAATCGCATACATTCGCATACATTCGCATAGCCTCGCACTAATAACTGATTTCAATCGCATAGAGTCGCGCAGAATCGCATAAAACCGTCATAGTGAACTAGATCATTGGAATTTTTTAACGTCGAGCACCAAAACAGGCTATTTGGTGGTGAGCACGGCTAATTTGCAAAGCCTACGCCTTGAAAATTACGCATCTCGAATGAGAGCATCCATAGGCGTACGCACTTTTACCGAAGAAAATCATCAGATATATCGGAGCAATCAATGGCACGCAAAACTCTCGCCGAGCGCCGTTCTGAGGCTATTTCCGAACTGGGAACCGCTAAAGCACGACTGGCGAAACTCGACAATGAGGCCGCTGAGAGAATCGGCAGAATTGCAATAAAGTCAGGATTGGTTAACCTGAAGCTTACGGACGATCAAGTCCGGGAAGAATTCGACCGAATAGTGGAAAAGATCACCAAGGGGAATTGACCATGAAGACAGCTCACCGCATCAGCGCATTTGCCAGTCGACTTGACGAATTGCAAGCCTGCCTCGGTCGGGCCGGTAACCGGGCTACGGAAAATGTTACGGAAGCCCAGCGTATCGCGGCTGAGCTGGCTTTATCCCTCGAAGACTGGCATCTCGACGCGCTGCGCATACCTAAGGCGGAGCGTGCGCCCTACCGAACACAGAATCCATATTATTCAGCACATTGACTCTGCCGCTCTCGTTAAAAAGTCCACTCCGGTGGACTTTTTTGTGTCCGTAAAACGTATAAAACCGGACAAACCTAACCCCTCCCCTCCTCACAATTAACGCCTTATAAATCAGACCAATAGTTATTATTTCTCACCCAGATACCGGACATTTTACGAACAGACCACGAGAACTTTATGCGGATAGCATAGTTATCGGCATATTTTAAACTGGTCAATATCGGTAAATAATCGAGCCACCAAGGTTAGAAATGAGGTATTCGGCATGGAAAGGGAATTACTCTTAAAAGCGTCGTCCCGTGTACGCAAAGCCTGGCGTCATGCGGCTTTGAGCATTGCTATGGCCGGAACCAGCTTAGTTGGCGGGACCTTATACGTTGCACCTGCCACTGCTTACGCCATCTACTGCACAAATTGCTCCACGTTCTATCAGCAAATGTTTGAGTATGCTGAGGCGGTTAACACGGCTCTGAACACCGCCGAGCAACTGCAAACCCAGGTGCAGCAGTATCAAAGCATGATCACGCAGGGCACGGGCTTGCCTGATTCGATGTTCGGCAGTATCGCGGCTGATCTTAAAAACGTGATGAACATCTACGACCGCTCGCAAGCGTTGGGCCGCCAAATCCAGAACATGGATTCGCAGTTCAACAGGGCTTTCCCCGGTTTCAATTCGTACCTGAATCAAGCTGCCAACTCGGCTGGGTCACCGGCACAAGACCGCTATCAGGCGTGGTCTGAGCAAGGCCGCGATAACGTGAAAGCTGCGCTGGAAGCGGCGAACCTCAATACCAGCACCTTTGAGACTGAGGGCGAGCAGCTTGACCGCATGATGACCCGTTCACAGTCGGCCGTCGGCCGGATGCAGGCACTTCAGGCGGGCAACGAAATTGCCTCACAGAACGTACAGCAATTGCAAAAGTTGCGCGATCTTGTGGCTACGCAAATCAACATGCAGGGCAACTATCTGGCTCAGCAGGGCGACAGGGCAGCAGCCAGCGAAGCTACCGAACAACAGTTTGAAGCGCGCAAAAACACACGCGGCGGCGTGAAGGGGTACTGAGAATGGCTATTTCGAAATGGCTCATCGCGTTGATCTGCTCCGGCTCTGCACTAATCGGTTCGATGATCACCGTGGCGGTTCAGACCGACTGCGAATGTACCTCTGTGATTGAGCACCAACGGCAACAGCATGACGCTGATGCCTCGTTTGAAGCGCGCCCGAACACTCGCGGCGGCGTTAAGGGGTACTAGCTATGGATATTCGCCTACTGTTGTTCCTCGCCTTAGCGAGTGCATTCGTGAGCGGAAATGCTATGGCAGCCTCCGACCTTTCCCATGCTGACACATCGGTGCAGGGCCTACTCGACCTCGTTTTACAGCAGTCGCACCAGTGGTCAGGAAAGCTGTATGACTACGCGATCAGATTATTCTGGCTGTTGGCCTCGATTCAGTTCATCTGGACGTTCATGCCTCTGGTCATGAAGCAAGCCGACTTCGGCGAGATTGTCGCCGAGCTGCTGCGCTTCGTCCTGGTGGTCGGTTTCTTCCTTGCCGTTATGAAGTACTCGGTGGAGTGGTCATCTGCCATTGTCGATAGTTTCCGCGATGCAGCGGCATCCGCTAGCGGCCTCGGGCGTGCGCTGGAACCCGGCGATATGCTGGCAGTTGCGCTGGTTTTTGGCCGCACCATGGTGAAGGGCATATCAGTGTTTTCTCCGGCCAAAGGACTTCTGATCGCAGTATGCGCAATCCTTGTATTGGCGTGTTTCGCCTTCATCGCTGCATTCATGTTCGTAACGCTCGTAGAGTCTTACGTCATCATCAATGCTTCGGTGCTGTTCTTTGGCTTTGGCGGGTCACAATGGACGCGTGATTTTGCAATCGCCCCAATGCGTTTCACCGTCGCAATCGGAGCCAAGCTGTTCGTCTTAACGCTGATCGTCGGCCTGATCGTTCAGTCGGCGAAGCAGTGGTTGGCCGCCTACACCAATGACGAAGCGTCGTTGATGACGATGGTTGGTCTGGCTTTGGTGTGCTGCTATCTGACAAAGACCATTCCCGACCTGATCGGCGGCATGATTAGCGGCACGTCGATGGGTGGCGGATCAGCCATCGGTGGTATGGCGGGCGCCGGTGCTGCCGGTGCAGCGGCGGGAATCGCCACTATCGCCACGGCCGGGGCGGCCCCTCCTGCTGCTGCCGGCGCGCTCCGGGGCGCTGGCGGCAGTGGTGCGGCGGGTGCCGGGGGCGGTCTCGCAGGGGCGATCAACTCCAGCTTTGCCGGTGCAAGCTCCGCCGGTGGTGCCGCTCCGTCTGTAGGTGGCGGTACCCCAATTGGCGTCGGGGCCAACACTGGCGGCGGTGCAGTTGCCAAGACGGCCAGCTCCGCAGGCGTGAAAACTGGCGGTGGCGCAGCTACCCAATCGGCTACCCCCAGCAGCGGCACCCAGCAGGCCGCTAAGCAGGCCGGGAAGGCCACGCAGAGCGGCGATGACAATGATCAGAAAGCAACACCGAAAAGGGGAGCTGTTAGTTCCGGCAACGCACTGTCCCAAGCGGCCAATGGTGGTGCAAAAGCGCTTGGCGTAATCGCCTTGATGACAGTCCCGGGCATGGAGAATGCACACTTAGCGTCGCTTGGCGCTGGTCTTCCACAGCCAGCTCACGGTGACTCCAGTTCGCTCAAATCCGCAGCGCCGGCTGCGGAAGCCCCAGGTATGGAATCCAATGTCATTCGACCAGATACGAACACCAGCTCGAATTCCGGTCGCACCGACGTTTCGAGCATAACCTCAAGCAATGACCAGCCGGAGAAATAACCATGAATAGCATTCTGATGTTCGCTGTATTCGTCGTACTCGCCTCCACCTTGGCCATTGCCATGTGGGCGTTCGGCCGCTGGCTACGAAGCAAAGGCTACGGGCCATTGCTCGATAGACTGGATCGACAATGTACCGCGTTGCAGCTTCGAGTTAGCCCGCTGGCCCTTTCGGCTTCCTTTCATATGTTTTCCGGAGTGCAATACCTGAATCGCCTCCCTCTGCTTGGTAGCAAGAGCAATGCAGCTCAAGCCCAGCAAATTCTGATGGCGATCCGAGCGGCGCAGGAAGCCCAAAGGCTCGACTCTCCCGGCAACCGCTGACCCTACAATCCCCCGCCACAGTGGGGGTTTGTTTTCCGGAGACACCAAATCTAAGTAGTCGCACGGACTTGTCTCAGCTCACCCTTTAGGAAAGCCCCCTACCGGTACTCCATCAGAACGACGCCCCCCAGACAGCTTTGATCAAAAGTGCGGAAGACTCTGCAATTAGTAATACGCACGGACTTTGAACACCTTGACCATCAGCTCGGACAGGACACCGTCTAATGCGCGGGGGCTTCGCCATTAGTAATACGCACGGACTTGGTACACTGACTCGCCGGTGCGTTTATGTATCTAGAAACCGCCATGACTGATACAGCCATTTGCTTAGCGATGGCCCGCACGCTCAAGCCCTCGCGCCTGAGGGACTGTGCCTTCGCCTGCTTGGATTTCGCAGTTTCAAGGTAGGTTTCCCGGTCTACCGCACCGGAAGCGCGTCTGCGGCATTCCTCGCGCTTCCTGTGCCGTTCCGCGGCCTCGGCCTGGCTGACGATGGTTTTAAGCTGACGCTGTTCGTCGGTGGTGATCCCGAACAGGTTGATAAGCGTGTCGTTTCGCGGCGTGTAGAGCGGCGCGTAGTCCTTACCACCAAAGCTAATCTTTTCCCCGGCCTCATAGGCTTTGGCCTTGCTGAACAGCGTCATAAGCTCTTTCGAGCGGCTATTCCATTGCGGGTCAAGCTCGCGGGCCAGCGCGGCCGCCTCGTGGTACATCTGATTGCTGTTGGTCGCCCCTGACAGCAGCAGGAAATTCAGCCGCCAAAACAAGTGCTGCATCCGGCTGCCTTCGCTGACGCCGCCGCGCAGCTCAGCGAGCTTGCGCAGGTCTTCGAGGCGGTCCCAGGCAAGCTGTCTGCCGGAGAACCCGCGCAGATTGTCAGCCTTGCCGCCGGGCACCAGAAGGAAAGGCTTTTTCGTGGCGCGCCGCTCGCGCTGTTCGGCCTGTTCCTGCCGCTGCTGCTCGATTGTCCAGCGTGCCGCCGGTAGCAGCGCCTCGGCCAGATACTCGAAGTTGTAGCGGATCGGTTCGCCGTCTGCGCCGCTCTGGACATGAACCACGCGACAGACTTCCCCACTCTTGCTATTGACCGTCTCCACGGTGCGCAGCACGCGGCTGGCGTCTTTGGCCATCGGGTCAGCGCCGACGTGCGCGAGGCGATGAACAAGATAGCGCTGGCAGGCGTTCCAACGCGGCAGGGCCTGACGCGGAATCGTGCCATCCAGCAGCCACTTGGCCTGTATTCCACGGCCGCTGTAAATCAGCACGGACGGCGACGGCAAACCTTCCTCGCCGCAAAAATACAGTACAGATGCCGCCAGTGCTTCAGGCGTGCGCCCGGCCAGCGCAGGCACCCGGTAAGTGTCGAGGTCGGCAAACAGCAGGCCAAGCCGCAGGAGGTTGACGACTCGCCTATTGGGCCGAATGAACTCAGCTTGGGACATCCACGCGTCACGCTTTTTGTCCAACAAATCGAGTACTTTTGGCATATCAGCCAAGCGATGAGAAGACTGGCGCTTTTCACCTCGGTAGTCGACGAGCAACGAAAAAAAACCGGCTCTCGTCCTATCGTGGTACATCTGCGCTTCGTCCTGAGAACTGAATAGCGCAAGCTGTGAACTTGCGCTATTCAGCTCTACCAGAGCGTTTGCAGTGTCTGAGTAAGGACGCGATATCGACCTTGTCTCAGGCCTGCCCCCCACCGCTCAGACTGCCAGTCCTGGCCTAGGAGCGGGGCCGGACTCCCTGCATGTATCAATCCACTCCTCTACCTCGGCTAAATCCCACACGCCCTTGCGGCTACTCACCGCAATTCGACGTGGAAATTTACCCTTCATTTCAAAGTTATAGATCGTGCGCTCACATAGCGGGATCATCGCCAGGAGTGTCTTTTTGTCGATGAGTTTTTTGCTCGATGGATGCATAGCTAGGTCCTACCAGTCACAGCGAATGTGTGCCTGATCGTGCCTTTAGGTGCCTATTGCTTCGACAGAATGATTGGCTAGAATGGTTGACATGAAAAAACAAACGACCATAGCTATTTGGGAGGGGTGTGACGCCTCCCTCACAGAGGCCCTACACCGATTCCTTGATCGCTGGGAGCCCTACTCCACAGCATCTAAACGCTATCCGATCGTTCGTCTGGTGGAAGAGCTTATCGACCCTGCCGTGGCGGCATATGCCGAAACGCTTCCATCGCGTTATCAGGGCCATCTACCTGGAGCAGGAACAAACGTAGCGTTCAGCACGATTATGCAGCTGGTTGGCGTTGCCGCTATGGTCCGCCTACAGCGTCAACTGCTACGAGGCTTTGTTCTGACCCACGACAAGCAGTCGGGAGATGATCGCCGCTTCATTGCGACGCTTGAGACGTTGATAGAATTGGTGCTGGCATGTAAGCGCAAGCAGCCGTCTAACAAGGATATGGGCGGTTTGAACGGTCAACGCTTGAAGGGTTTCTGTAGATTCTGCGGCACGCGAGCAGAGCTGGCATCGTTCGCAGAAGGTGAGGGTCAGCGTGACCTTGATGAACACCTACGCCTGAGCAACCTGTACTGCACCACCCACCGCCCAAAGACACTAGATGGACGCTGGAACCCGGCATACAGGCAAGCAATGAGATCTATAGCGCAGTTCGACCTAGAGCTGGCCAGATTGAGCAGACAATGCGCTATACGAGCAGAGCCTAAGGCAAAGTCAGGTGACGAGCTCGTCGACGCGTATATCTTTCGATACATGCTTAGCCAAACCCTGCACCTAGCGGACGAAGCTGAGCTAAGAAATCTCGCTCGACTAATGGTGGACATGAAGCTGACAGACCGAAGAAAGCAAATCCTCGTACTGCAAGAGTTCGGCTTCAACCAGTCAGAAATTGCTCGCAGACTGGAGATCGAGCGCCAAGCAGTATCTAAAGCCCTTCGCTCAATCCCTGATAGCTTTCGACTTCCGACAGCGTGAGCACGTCTAAGCGTCTGGCACTGCCTTGCGCCGATTTATTATTAAAAAATTAAGTTCAACCAACCCTTGGAAATTACATGGCGTTCAAACCAAAAGTTGCGGATCTTCTGGCCTATCGCTCAGGTTACATCTGTAACAATCCAGATTGCAATGTGCTCACAATCGGCCCTGCATCCTCCGACCCACATCTAAAAACCAAAAAGGGAGAGGCCGCTCATATTTTGGGAGAGAAGCCCGGCGCAGCACGCTATAAAATCATGGACAAAGAAATTATTGAAAGTGATAAAAATGGAATTTGGCTTTGCGTTGCATGCCATACCTTAATCGATAAGAACAATGGAATAGATTACCACGAGGACGAACTTTTTAAATGGAAGCAGAGCCACGAGGAACTGATGGAGGTTTTGTTAAAGACACATCGCAGCCCCCTCCCGCTAGTGCGAAGATTCAGCTTGAGCAAGAAAATTGCGCAGGATATCGTCGACACTCTCGCTCATAAAGGCGTGATGTTTCAGCCAGCTGCCATGGAAAATACAGTGTTCGCTCTCAAGTCAATTGACCAGATCAGGTTAAAGCTAATGCGACATTTGCGCGACATTGATCTTGACAAGCGACTTAAAGATATCTGCAATAATTTGATTAACGCTTTCCGGGAAGTCATGAACGAAAACTCGAAAGATCCAAGCGGTCTGTTCTCTTACCTTGAAGTACTTCGGATAAAGGTTGGGAGGTTACTGTACCAGCTACAGCATGAATATGGCTGCCAGATCAGCGGACACATCGTAAGTATTGTTCGTCCATAATTGGCAGGTCCCAGCCTGCCCCTAACACTCCAGATAGCTCGATGAGCGGGCGCCTGAAAGACGACCGCTGATCGATTTTACTTCCAGCCGCACAAAGCGCTAACCATGCACACTAAATTTCAGAAACCATTTCACCAACAATAAAATCGTCACTGATAAGAACTTCTAAAAATGTTCCACGCTTTTCGTGGCTTGCCAAATGAGGATCCTGATCGATTCGAGCACCTTTCCAATACTGGCGGTAATAATATGCAAACGCATTCATGTCCCTAGGAAACTCTTGATCAAGCCACGTCATATCAAGAATTTGAACCTCACTTTCCGTATGGATTTCAAATATCCTCTCTGGAGTACTACTTTGACTGCGCAACTTATACTTTTTAGCGTCATCGATTGTTTTGGTAGCAAAAAAACAATTAAGCCTAGATTTGTTTTTTAAGTGCAAAAGTTCAGGATCATGCAACCTAAAAAGCTCTAGGAAAAATTCTCTATAATGAGGCGGTGGCAGCGTTTCCACCAATCTAGGCAAACCTGGACCAATTTCATCAGCGCCAATTATTTTAAAAAAGGGCTGGTAAACCTCCCCGAATCTTGATCGATTATTTCCGTCAAGTTTGATCTCCATGCCGGTTTTTAGAAGACCAGCATTGTCAACATGATAGTATGTAGCCATCAGTAGAGCTTCCTAGCTTATGAATGGCCACGCTAGCACAAAGCCATCATTAGCGCGACGACTGCAGGTCAGAAGCACGCCTCAGCGTTTCATCTTGGTGCCAGTGAGTGTTCGGCGGCGGGAAGCTACCCATTTGTTTTCCGAGGTTTACTAAGCGTCCATTCATCAATCATATCCGCCCAATCCTGCAACATCGCACGACGCTGATCCCGATACTCGGCCTTGTTGTAGACAGCACGCACACCTTTCTGCTCGTGTGCAAGACACTTCTCGATCCAATCGGAGTTGTAGCCAGCCTCATGCAAGAGCGTGCTGGCCGTGCGTCGCAAGTCGTGAGGACCGAATTTGCCTAGCGGCACCCCTTCCTTTTGGGCAAGGCGATAAGTGAGCGTGAGTACCTGGTTGATCGTGGCCGCACTCATTGGCAAATCAGAGTCGTAGCGTGACGGCAAAACGTAGTCCGAACCTCCTGCCAAGGTTTTCAACGCGATGAAGAAATCCAATGCCTGCTGGGACAGAAACACCAAATGAGGGTTACGACGCTTCATCCGCTCTTTGGGGATCGTCCACAGCGCCTCGCTGAAATTGATCTCACTCCACGTCGCGTTGGTCAGTTCGCTCTTGCGTACCATTGTCAGCAGTAGGAGTTTGGCCGCTGCGCGAACCGAAGTCGCAGTGCCGATTCTGTCCATGTACTGGTACATCAGCGCAATTTCATCGGGCGTCAACGCACGGTCGCGCGGCTCAAATTTCGCGATGCTGGCAGGCCGTACCAGATCGGCAGGGTTTTCAACCTTCTGGCCACGCTCAATGGCCCAACGGAAGACTTGCAGCACGATCTCCCGTGAATGGACGGCGGTTGCAGGGGCACCCCGCTCCACTATGGCATCCGTCAGCGCACGCAGATCCTCATGGGTGATTTCGACCAGCTTCTGATTGCCAAATTTCGGCTTCAACTCACGCTCGTAGACTGATCGACGCATGTCTCGCGTCGAGTCCGCCATCTGGTAACCGCGCAGCCATTTTTCAGCCCAAGCATCAAAAGTCTCAGCACCCTTCGTGCGCGCCTTCGCACGCGCTTTTTCCTTAGCTGGAGACTTGCCAGCGGCGACCATCTTCTTCGCCTCCCCTAGCCGCTCGCGAGCCTCTGCCAGAGTGATCCCTCCTAAGCCGTAACGACCGAAGGTGATGGTCTCCTGCCGGCCGTTGATGGAGTAGTTGTAGCGAAAGGAGATTGAGCCGGCTGGGGTGACGGCCACGTACAAGCCGTCACGGTCAATCACCTTGTAGAGCTTGTCCTGGGGCTTGAGATTTCGAAGCTTGGTATCGGTGAGCATGGCTTCCACTATTTCCATGAAAAAATACCATGCTCTGAAAAGCGCGGAAAAATGGGGTCGATCCCCAGTAAAACCGGGCCTTTGGGCCAGCTCGATACCATGTCAGCATGGGGGCAAGGAACATGGTATTGAGCTTCATGCATGGCATTAGATGCAATCAATACCCCATATCGTGCCACACAAAAACTATGCTTGGCGATGCAGAACGCTACCTGAATTTGCCAGACCCAAAAAGCCAAAAGCCCGCAATTACGCGGGCTTCAAGACGGGCTTCAAGACATTTTTGCTAGATCATTCCTGGCAGTGCCAGACGCGGGATCATTCCCACTCAATCGTTGCCGGCGGCTTGCTCGACACGTCGTAGGTCACGCGGGAGATACCGTCGATCTCGTTGATGATTCGCCCGCTGACGGTTTCCAGCAGTTCGTAAGGCAGGTGTGCCCAACGTGCAGTCATGAAGTCGATGGTTTCTACTGCGCGCAGGGCCACGACCCAGGCGTAACGGCGGCCATCGCCGACCACGCCAACCGATTTGACCGGCTGGAACA
The DNA here is from genome assembly GCF_024584215.1 of Pseudomonas sp. LJDD11. Lineage (NCBI taxonomy): Bacteria > Pseudomonadati > Pseudomonadota > Gammaproteobacteria > Pseudomonadales > Pseudomonadaceae > Pseudomonas > Pseudomonas sp. LJDD11. The sequence continues at coordinate 171,596 of NZ_JANJFL010000006.1, read as the reverse complement.
CGACGAAGGCCTGGCTGACTTTGTGGTACCAGTCGGCCTTGCGCAGTTCTTCGATGAAGATATGGTCAGCGCGACGCAGCAGGTCGGCGTATTCCTTCTTCACTTCACCGAGGATACGTACGCCCAGGCCCGGACCCGGGAACGGGTGACGGTAGACCATGTCGTACGGCAGGCCCAGTTCCAGACCCAGACGGCGGACTTCGTCCTTGAACAGCTCGCGCAGCGGCTCGACCAGTTTGAGGTTCATTTCCTCAGGCAGGCCACCGACGTTGTGGTGCGACTTGATCACATGAGCCTTGCCGCTCTTGGCGCCAGCCGACTCGATGACGTCGGGGTAGATGGTGCCCTGAGCCAGGAACTTGATGTTGTGCAGTTTGGCAGACTCGGCATCGAACACGTCGATGAAGGTGCGGCCGATGATCTTGCGCTTTTTCTCCGGGTCCGCTTCGCCGGCCAGGTTGTTCAGGAACTGCTCTTCGGCGTTGGCGCGGATCACTTTGACACCCATGTTTTCGGCAAACATGGCCATCACTTGCTCGCCTTCGTGCAAGCGCAGCAGGCCGTTGTCGACGAATACGCAGGTCAACTGATCGCCGATGGCCTTGTGCAGCAGGGCCGCAACCACGGAGGAGTCAACACCGCCGGACAGGCCCAGCAGGACGTTGTCGGTGCCGACCTGGGCGCGAATGGTAGCGATGGCGTCTTCAACGATGTTCGATGCCGTCCACAGCGCTTCACAGCCGCAGATGTCGAGAATGAAGCGCGACAGGATGCGACCGCCCTGCTTGGTGTGGGTCACTTCCGGGTGGAACTGCACGCCGTAGTAGCCACGGGTGTCGTCGGCCATGCCGGCGATCGGGCAGCTAGGAGTGCTGGCCAGCACGTGGAAGCCGGCCGGGATTTCGGTGACCTTGTCGCCGTGGCTCATCCACACGTCCAGACCCAGCACGCCGTCGGCGTCTACGTGGTCTTCGATACCGTCGAGCAGGCGCGCCTTGCCGACCACGTCGACACGGGCGTAACCGAATTCACGCAGGTCGGAACCTTCGACACGACCGCCCAGTTGCTCGGCCATGGTCTGCATGCCGTAGCAGATGCCCAGCAGCGGCACGTTGAGGTCGAACACCGCTTGCGGGGCACGCGGGCTGTTGGCCTCGTGGACCGATTCCGGGCCGCCGGCCAGGATGATGCCGTTCGGTGCGAATTCGCGAATCGCCGCGTCGTCCATGTCGAACGGATGCAGTTCGCAGTACACGCCGATCTCACGCACGCGGCGGGCAATCAGCTGGGTGTACTGGGAACCGAAGTCGAGGATCAGGATACGGTGGGCGTGAATGTCGAGGGCCATGGCTCATTCTCGTCAAAAAACAGAAACGACACGGGGCTGCGAAAACAGCCCCGGCTACAAAATTCGCTAGGCGGCAACGCAGCACTGGCCACGTTGCCTGCCCGATCAACCAACGCGGTAGTTAGGCGCTTCTTTGGTGATCTGTACGTCATGCACGTGGGACTCGGCCATGCCGGCACCGGTGATGCGGACGAACTCAGGCTTGGTGCGCATTTCTTCGATGTTGGCGCTGCCGGTGTAGCCCATCGAGGAGCGCAGGCCGCCCATCAGTTGATGGATGATGGCTGCCAGCGAACCTTTGTAGGCCACACGGCCTTCGATGCCTTCCGGAACCAGCTTCTCGGCACCGGCCGAGGAATCCTGGAAGTAACGGTCCGAAGACCCTTGGGCCTGGGACATGGCGCCCAGCGAGCCCATACCACGGTAGGCCTTGTAGGAGCGGCCCTGGAACAGCTCGATCTCGCCTGGTGCTTCTTCAGTACCTGCGAACATCGAACCCATCATCACGGCAGAGGCGCCGGCCACGATGGCCTTGGACAGGTCACCGGAGAAACGGATGCCGCCGTCGGCGATCAGTGGCACGCCAGTGCCTTCCAGCGCTTCGGCAACGTTGGCAATGGCGCTGATTTGCGGCACGCCGACACCAGCCACGATACGGGTGGTGCAGATCGAGCCCGGGCCGATGCCGACCTTGACCGCGTCAGCGCCGGCGGCGACCAGCGCCTTGGCGGCAGTGCCAGTGGCGATGTTGCCACCGATGACCTGCACCTGCGGGTAGTTTTCCTTGACCCAGCGTACGCGGTCGATCACGCCTTTGGAGTGACCATGGGCGGTGTCGACGACAACCACGTCAACGCCTGCCGCCACCAGCGCGGCTACGCGCTCGCCGGTGTCTTTGCCGGTGCCGACTGCCGCGCCAACGCGCAGACGACCCTGGTCGTCCTTGCTGGCCAGCGGGTAGGCTTTGGCTTTTTCGATGTCCTTGACGGTCATCATGCCCTTGAGGGCGAACTTGCCGTCGACGATCAGGACTTTTTCAAGACGGTGCTTGTGCAGCAGCTCACGCACTTCGTTCTTGTCAGCGCCTTCACGCACGGTGACCAGACGCTCTTTGGGCGTCATGACTTCACGCACCGGGATGTCCAGACGGGTTTCGAAACGCACGTCGCGGGAGGTGACGATACCGACCAGGTCGCCGTTGTGCAGTACCGGCACACCGGAGATGTTGTGCTGGCGGGTCAGGTCGAACAGATCGCGCACAGTGGCGTCGGCCTCGATGGTGATCGGGTCCTTGACTACACCGGCTTCGAATTTCTTGACCTTGCGCACTTCAGCAGCCTGCTGGTCAATGGTCATGTTCTTGTGGATGATGCCGATACCGCCTTCCTGAGCCATGGCGATGGCCAGACGGGCTTCAGTGACGGTGTCCATGGCTGCGGAGACCAACGGAATATTCAGCTCGATGCCACGGGTCAAACGGGTCTTGAGACTGACTTCGTTGGGCAGTACCTCGGAATAACCGGGTACAAGGAGAATGTCGTCAAAGGTTAGGGCTTCTTGACTGATACGCAGCATCGCGGGGGCTCCCGAGCGGGAAAATTGGAAGCGCGCCATTATACCTGTACACACAAGCAGGCTCAATGCAAAAACTTGGCCTGTTTTACGATCGGTATTACAAACGCACCTTCACCCAGGCCACCTTGCGGTCCAGCCGTGCAGCAAAGTCATCGAGAAAGCTTTGCTTGAAGCCGGCGGCCAGCCAGTTGTTGAAGATAAAGCCCAGATTGGAAAAGCCGCAGGGGTCAAGAAACAGAAAGCCATTGATGTCGTCTTCATGACCACACAGCGGGCAGGTGAAGTTGTCGGTATGCCCCGGCATCCAGTCTTCCAGGCTTTCGAACAGCGCTTCGCCGACCTCCTGGCGGCACTCGGCGCAGCCGGCTTCTTCGGCAAACCCGTCCAGCGGTGTATAGATGCAGCGCTTGGTAACGATCTCCAGACCGTTGACCGGCTCGCCGAACGGCAATGCATCGGGATTGTCCACCACGTTGCGCGCCCCGGCGGCAATGGCATAGGCCATGCGGTTACCGGTGCGCCCACAGGTGCTCAGTTCTGGCTCGACCACGTTCAGCTTGACCAGCCAGCGCAGTGCCTGGCGGGCCTTGAGCTCGTGCAGCGGAAAGCTGGAGATTTGCGGGACGATGATGCTCTGGCTGTTCATGGCACGCGGTCACTCAAGATCAATCGGGGGCGGCAGCTTAATCGCCCGTCGCAGCAGGTCAAGCATCAGCCGCTGAAGTAACGCACCAGCAAGGCAATGCCGCTGATCAACACCAGCCAGGTGATCAGCCTGACAAATGCCTCACGCGACAGTTTCATGGTAATCCCGCGCCCTATCCACGAACCGATCAACATGGCCGGCAGCAGACAAACGGCCAGCACCAGCAGCGATAGTTCGGCATAGACCCCGGCGATCACGAATAAGCCAAGGCGCACCACGGTACTGCAACTGATCAAGGCCCCCTGAGTCGCACGGGCCTGCTCCTTGGAGGTCAGCCGAGCATTGAGGTAGATGGCATAAAGAAAACCGCCACTGCCGAACAACGCCCCGAACAACCCGCCCACCGTGCCCATCGGCACCGCCCAGCCAGCCGCCAGTTGCGTGGGCCGCACCTTGACCATCAGGCTGTACAGCGCATAAGCGGTCACAAACAGGCCCATCAACAACAGCAGCACGTCGGATTTGAGGTTGAGCAGAAACAGCACACCCAGCGTGCAACCCACCGCCATGCATGGCAGCAAGCGCAGCAGTTCACTCTTGACCACTGACCGCCGGGCTGGCAACAGGTTGCCCAAGGCAGCGATGAAATCCAGCACGACCAATAGCGGAATGATCCGCGACAGCGGCATGAAGTGAATCAGCACCGGACCTGCCACCAGCGCCGTGCCAAACCCGGCGATACCGAACACGACGTAGGCCCCCACCACCGTCAGTTCGATGCACAGCCAGCCCAGCGGCGTCAGGCCCAAGACAGAGAACCACTCGATTACCTGCTCCATCACCGCATGAAACTCCCTGTTACGTCTTATTCTTTTCTATATAACGTCACCCGCCCGGAAACCGCCAGTGGTGGTTAGCAGGCAAATCGCTTTATGATGCCAGCCATGATCAAAGACCCTTTTGCAAGACTCGGCCTGGACCGGGAAGTCCTTACTGTCAGCCAGCTCAACGGCCGCGCCCGGGTATTGCTCGAAGACGTGTTCACTGGCATCTGGGTCGAAGGCGAGATTTCCAACCTCTCGCGCCCGGCCTCGGGCCATGTCTACTTCACCCTCAAGGATTCCAGCGCTCAAGTCCGTTGCGCGCTGTTTCGCCAGAATGCCGCACGGGTCCGCCAGGCGCTGAAAGACGGCCTGCAGGTCAAAGTGCGCGGCAAGGTCTCCTTATATGAAGGCCGCGGCGACTATCAGCTGATTCTCGACACCGTAGAGCCAGCCGGGGACGGAGCATTGCGCCTGGCGTTCGAAGCGCTGAAAAACAAGCTGGACGAAGAAGGCCTGTTCAGCACCGACCGCAAGCGCGCCCTGCCCCAGCATCCCCAGCGCATTGGCATCATCACCTCGCCCACCGGCGCGGTGATCCGCGACATTATCAGTGTGTTCCGCCGCCGGGCGCCGCAGGTCGAGCTGATCCTGGTCCCGACCGCCGTGCAGGGTCGCGAGGCCATCGGGCAGATTGTCCGCGCTTTGCAACTGGCCGACCGGGGCGGCTTCGACGCTTTGATCCTGGCCCGTGGCGGCGGCTCGCTGGAAGACCTCTGGTGCTTCAACGAAGAACCGGTGGCGCGAGCGATTGCTGCCTGTGTCACACCGATTGTCAGCGCCGTGGGTCACGAGACCGATGTGTCGATCAGCGACTTTGTCGCAGATGTGCGCGCACCGACGCCATCGGCTGCCGCCGAACTGCTGGCCCCGGACTCCAGCGACTTGCTGCGCCGGGTCGAAAACCTGCAACGCCGCCTGCTCAGCCGCATGCGGGAAAAACTGATGCGTGAGCAGCTCAAACTTGATGGCCTGTCACGCCGCCTGCGCCACCCCGGCGAGCGCCTGCGCCAACAGGCGCAACGCCTCGACGAGCTGGACATGCGCATGCGCCGCGCCTTCGAGCAGCACATGCACAAGCAGCAATTGCAGGTCGCGCACCTGCAAAGCCGGCTGGCCGCGCAGCACCCCGGACGCACGCTGGGCTTTCTGCGCCAGCGCCTCGATAGCCTGGCCGTGCGACTGCCACGGGCGATACGTGAACAGATCAAAACCCGTCGACTGCAGTTGCAAAGCCAGGTGCAGACCCTGCAGGTGGTCAGCCCGCTGGCAACCCTGGGGCGCGGCTACAGCATCCTGCTCGACGAGCGCGGCCAGGCGATTCGCAAAGCCGACCAGACCCACACCGGCCAGCGCCTCACCGCGCGACTGAGCGAGGGCGAACTGCAAGTGCGTGTCGAAGACAACCACCTCACGCCCGTAACCCTTTCCCTTCTGGACTGACCTGCCGATGCTACGTTTTATTGCACCGCTGCTTGCCCTGCTGATCTGCCTGCCCGCCCAGGCCGACAGTTATATCGCCCGCATGCTCAACAAACCCGTGCCCGGAGGCGTGGCAGTGATCGATCTGGGCAACGCCGCCCAGGCACCCAAAGCCACTTATCAGGGTAAACCGGTGCTGGTGGTGCGCGAGCAGGACGCTCGCTGGCTGGCCATCGTCGGCATCCCATTGACGGTCAAGCCCGGTAGCCAGCAAATACTCAGCGGCGGTCGCACCCTGCCCTTCACCGTGGGCAGCAAGAAATACAAGGAACAGCGCATTACCCTGAAAGACCAGAGCAAGGTCACCCCGGACCCCGAGCAGACCAAACGCTATGAGCGCGAACTGGCCGAACAACTGCGTGCCTACCTCAGCTTCAGCCCAGGCACGCCGAGCAACCTGATGCTCGACAAGCCGGTCAACGGCCCACTGTCGAGCCGCTTTGGCGTACGCCGCTTCTTCAACGGTGAAGAACGCAACCCGCACTCGGGCCTGGACTTCGCCGTGCCGGCTGGCACACCGATCAAGTCCCCGGCGGCAGGCAAAGTGATTCTGACCGGTGATTACTTCTTTAATGGCCAGACGGTATTCGTCGACCATGGCCAAGGCTTCATCAGCATGTTCTGCCACCTGTCGAAGATCGATGTAAAGGTCGGCGACGCAGTTGCACGGGGTGGCGTGGTCGGCAAGGTCGGCGCCACAGGCCGTGCGACGGGCCCACACATGCACTGGAACGTCAGCCTCAATGATGCGCGGGTGGATCCGGCGATCTTCATCGGTGCGTTCGAGCCCTGAGCCTGACTGAGTTGCGCGACCAGAACGGACGCAACAATTAAAATTCAAAAACCGCGGAATTCTCGCCATGAAAACTCGTACAACGAGAGCATGCGAGGATTCCTATCAATTTTTTTCAAGTGCTTGCCAAGTTTTACCCCAATGGGTACGTTTGACCGCATGAAAATCTCTCACACCCTCATCCTGCTGCGCCAGCACGCCTGCCTGGACCTGGTCAGCGCACGACTGCCAGGCCTGACTGCCTGACCTCGCCCCTGCCTGCATTCGCATTACCTATGGCTGGCCGCCTCTTTTCGGCCGATATCAGTACAAGGATTAACCCGATGACCATGCTCAAAGACCCTTCGAAGAAGTACCGTGCGTTCCCGACCATCGACCTGCCTGATCGCACCTGGCCTTCGAAGTCCATCACCAGCGCGCCGATCTGGTGCAGCTCCGACCTGCGTGATGGCAACCAGTCGCTGATCGAGCCAATGGACTCGGCCAAGAAGCTGCGTTTCTGGAAGACCCTGGTCAGCGTCGGCGTCAAGGAAATCGAAGCCGCCTTCCCGGCCGCTTCGCAGACCGACTTCGACTTCGTGCGCACCCTGATCGAAGACGGCCACATCCCCGACGACACCACCATTCAGGTGCTGACCCAGGCGCGTGAAGACCTGATCGCCCGGACATTCGAGTCGCTGCGCGGCGCCAAGAAGGCCATCGTTCACCTGTACAACGCCACCAGCCCGTCGTTCCGCCGGATTGTCTTCAATCAGGACAAACAGGGCGTCAAAGACATCGCGGTCAATGCCGCCAAGCTGTTCGTCAAATACGCCGCCCAGCAGCCAGAAACCCAGTGGAGCTTCGAGTACTCGCCAGAGACCTTCAGCGCCACCGAGCTGGAATTCGCCAAAGAAGTCTGCGACGCGGTCATCGAAGTCTGGAACCCGACCCCCGAGCACAAGATCATCCTCAACCTGCCGGCCACCGTTGAAGTCTCGACGCCGAATGTCTATGCCGACCAGATCGAGTGGTTCTGCCGCAACGTCAATCGCCGCGACAGCGTGCTGATCAGCCTGCACACCCACAACGACCGTGGCACCGGCGTAGCCGCCACCGAGCTGGGCCTGATGGCCGGTGCCGATCGTGTCGAAGGCTGCCTGTTCGGTAACGGCGAGCGCACTGGTAACGTCGACCTGGTGACCCTGGGCCTGAACCTCTACACCCAGGGCGTCAACCCTGAACTGGACTTCTCCGACATCGACGGGATCCGCAAGGTGGTCGAAGAGTGCAACCAGATTCCGGTCCACCCACGCCACCCATACGTCGGTGACCTGGTTCACACCGCGTTCTCCGGCTCGCACCAGGACGCCATCCGCAAGGGCTTCGCTCAGCAGAAAGACGACACCCTGTGGGAAGTACCGTACCTGCCAATCGACCCGGCCGATATCGGTCGCAGCTACGAAGCTGTCATCCGCGTCAACAGCCAGTCCGGCAAAGGCGGCATCACTTACCTGCTGGAGCAGGAATACGGCATCTCCCTGCCACGCCGCATGCAGATCGAGTTCAGCCAGGTCGTTCAGGGTGAAACCGACCGTCTGGGCCTGGAAATGACGGCGCAACAGATCTACGCGCTGTTCAAGCGTGAATATCTGCAGGCCAACAAGCCTTACGCGCTGATCAGCCATCGCTTGCAGGAGGAGAACAACACCAGCGCGGTGGATGCCGAAGTCAACGTCAATGACGAGACCCATCACTGGAAAGGCAAAGGCAACGGCGCTCTGGAAGCGCTGGTTTCCAGCCTGCCAGTCAAGGTCGAGATCATGGACTACAACGAGCACTCGATCGGTGCCGGCACCACTGCCAAGGCCGCTGCCTACATCGAACTGCGGGTGAATGGCGAACGCGCGGTGCACGGCGTAGGCATCGACGAAAATATCACCACGGCCAGCTTCCGTGCCCTGTTCAGCGCCCTTAACCGCTCGCTGAGCCAGACCCCGGCCAAGCCTGTAGCAGCCTGATAAGCGCCCTGGATCTCGCCCAAAATGCACCTCATTGGTGCTTTGGGCGAAATCCGCCGGGCATTACGCCCTTATTTTGTGCAAGTTGCATTTCCCGCATACCCCCCGCAGATTCGGCATAAGACACGGCAAAACGCTGTGATAGCATTGCGGCCTTAAACGATTCAGGCATAAGCCTCTGGCCACTCCGGTCAGCATTCCGGCTTTGAACTTGCCTCTTCGCTGTACTTCACTCCTGATTACCACGACGACCCAGCATTGATTTTCAGACGAGAATCCTGCACGGAGCGACTCACCGTGCATTGAGAAAAACCGTCAGCCCCGCTGCTGCCCGGCTGACCCTGCCCTGTATGGAGCGACTATGCCCAAGGCTTCCCATCAAGATCTGCGCCGCAGCTTCCGCGCGCTGACCTCCTCCAGTTCCTGCTACCGCACCGCCTCGGTGTTCGACCCCATGTCGGCCCGCATCGCCGCTGATCTCGGCTTTGAAGTCGGCATCCTCGGCGGCTCCGTCGCGTCGCTGCAAGTGCTGGCCGCTCCGGATTTCGCGCTGATTACTCTGAGCGAGTTCGTCGAGCAAGCCACCCGCATTGGTCGCGTGGCTGAACTGCCATTCATCGCCGACGCAGACCACGGCTACGGCAATGCGCTGAATGTCATGCGTACCGTGATCGAACTGGAGCGTGCCGGTGTGGCAGCCCTGACCATCGAAGACACCCTGCTGCCAGCGCAATTTGGCCGCAAGTCCACCGATTTGATCTCGGTAGGTGAAGGCGTGGGCAAGATGCGCGCGGCACTGGAGGCCCGGGTAGATCCTGAGCTGTCGATCTTCGCCCGCACCAATGCCGGCATCCTGCCTGTCGCCGAGACCATCGACCGCATGCAGCAGTACCAAGCGACCGGTGTGGACGGCATTACCATCGTCGGGGTGCGCGACTTCGATCATCTGGCGCAGATCTCCGAAGGCATCAGCGTGCCGCTGATGCTGGTCACCTACGGCAACCCTGAGCTGCTCGACAACCAGCGTCTGGCAGAGATGGGCGTACGGGTGTGCGTCGATGGCCACGCGGCCTATTTCGCGGCGATCAAGGCCACCTACGACAGCCTGCGCGCGCAGCGCCAGATCACCTGCAAGACCAGTGAAATGAGCGCGACCGAACTGACCCACACCTACACTCAGCCGGAAGACTATGTGCAGTGGGCCAAGAAGTTCATGGACGTGAACGAGTAACCGCCAAGACTCATTAAAAAGCCTCCGTCTCGTAAGAGCCGGAGGCTTTTTTACATGCATCTTTCGCAGCTGAAGCCGCTCTTGCAGCACTCAGGCAATTCAGGCAATTCAGGCTTTGGTGTTGACCAGGCCTTGAGATACCAGTTGCAGCAGCGAGCCTTGCAAAGTGCTCAGTTGGGAATTGACTGTCGAGATCTGGGCCTGAATCGTGGCCACCTGGACCGCCTTGTTTTCCTCGGACTGCTTGCTTACCTGTGCGGCGGCCAGTTGCTGCTGCAACTCTTGAAGTTGCTTCTGCGCCTCTTCAATCTGCTTTTTGATCTGCTGGATCAACTTTTCAGTCGAGACACCACCAGACGCAGGCGTGCCGACGGACTCCAATGAGACGTCAAGCTTCTTGGGCTCGGAGGTCTCAGCTGTCGCCGAATCGATCTTTTCAGCCTGAGTCTTGCTTTGCAACGCGTAGGCGCTGTTGTAGATGCTAACGTTACCGGCATTGATGGTGGTCATGATGGGCTCCTGTATCCCTGCCCCTGTATCGGCGCGAATGCACTCAACTGTAACTAATTATTGAATCTGGAACGTGTCGGCATCCAGATAAGCCGGGAAACGGGACCGGTACTCGGCCAGCGCACAACCCTCAAGGGTCACTTGAAACACACCATCGCCCTCATCGGCGTTCAGCAAGCATTCGCCCTGAAAGTCCAGCACTTGGCTATCGCCCGTGTAGGCCAGCCCCTTGCCGTCCGTACCGACCCGGTTCACTGCAGCGACATAACACAGGTTTTCGATAGCCCGCGCCGGCAGCAGGCGGTTCCAGTGCAGGCGCCGAGCGCCCGGCCAGTTGGCGGTGTAAAGCAACAGATCGGTGTCGCGACCGTCACGGCTCCAGACCGGAAACCGCAGGTCGTAACAGATCAGCGGACGAATCCGCCAGCCATTCAATTCAAAGGTCACCTGCCGTTCACCGGGGGTGTAGTGCTCATGCTCGCCCGCCATGCGGAACAAGTGGCGCTTGTCGTAATGCAGCAGCTCACCGTCAGGGCGTGCCCAAAGCAGGCGGTTGCGATGACTGCCATCAGCGGCGCGCACGATCACGCTGCCGGTCATCACCGCCTGCAAGCGGCGGGCCTGGGCCAGCAACCACTGTGCGGCAGGCCCCTGCTCCGGCTCAGCCTGGCCGGCCGAGTCCATGCTGAAACCGGTGGTGAACATCTCAGGCAGCACCACCAGGTCGGCTTTTTGCACCTGATCGAGCAACGCCTCGAAATGGGCGAAGTTGGACTGCGGGTCATGCCAGGCCAGCCGGGTCTGGACCAGGGCGATGTTCAGTGGCGGCAGGTTGCTCAGATCGCGCATAGCTTTTGCGCTGCCTGACGCAGCGTCTCCTCACGTTTGGCGAAACACAGGCGGATCAGACGCTGCCCTTCAGGCGGGCTCTGGTAGAACACCGACACAGGGATGCTCGCCACGCCATGTTCGCGGGTCATCCACAGCGCCATATCGACATCGTTCAGGTCAGGACGGATCTGTGAATAATCGACCAACTGGAAGTAGGTGCCAGCCACTGGTGTAAAGCTGAAACGCGAGCCGGCCAGTTGCGCACTGAAGTAATCGCGCTTGGCCTGGTAGAACGCCGGCAGCTCCTCGACATGTTCCGGGTGCTCGACCATGAAATCTGCCAGGGCAAACTGCAACGGGGTCACACCACAGAAACTGACATATTGATGCACCTTGCGCAGTTCAGCAGTGAGTGCCGGTGGCGCAACCACGTAGCCGGTCTTCCAGCCGGTGACGTGGTAGGTCTTGCCGAATGAACTGACCACAAAGGCACGGGAATACAGCGTCTCGTGCGCCAGAACGCTGACATGCTGCAGACCGTCGTAGACCAGATGCTCGTAGACTTCATCACTGATCAGATAAATATCGCGATCAGCGATCAAGGCTGCCAGTTGGTCCAGCTCGGCACGACTGACCAATGCCCCACAAGGGTTGTGCGGGGTATTGAGGATGATCATGCGGGTGCGCGGGCTTAGCGCATCGCTGAGCTGCTGCCAGTCGATGGAGAAATCCCGGGTATTGAGCTGCACATGCACACAGCGGCCACCGGCCAACTCTACAGAAGGCTCATAGCTGTCGTAGCAAGGGTCGAAAACGATGACTTCATCGCCCGGCCGGATCACCGCCTGCACCGCGCAGAAGATCCCCTGGGTAGCGCCCGGGGTGATGGTGATCTCGGTATCAGCATTGACCGTGACGCCGTAGCTGCGGGCGATCTTGGCCGCAACCTGTTCGCGCAGTGCAGGCAGGCCGGTCATGGGGGAATATTGGTTGCGTCCTTCGGCAACATGGCGGCCGACCGCATCACGCAGCGCCTGCGGGCCGTCGAAATCAGGAAAACCCTGAGACAGATTGATCGCCCCGGTTTGCGCGGCGAGCTGGGACATGACGGTAAAGATGGTGGTGCCGACGTTGGGCAGTTTGCTGTCGATCATTGAAGGCCTGCGCTGGGGTTGAGCTGTAATAGCCAACCCTACCGCAGGTTTGAGCTGCAAGCTACAAGCTGCAAGCCACAAGAAAAAGCACACCGTAGTCCGCTATTGCTTGCCGCTTATGGCTTGCAGCTGGCCGCTGCTTTTAGCGCTTTTTGTCGCGGCGTTTCTTGTCGGCTTTCTTGTGGTGCGACATCAAGCGACGCTTCTTGTTGACCTGGCGGTCGGTGAGCGTGTTCTTGTTGCCTTCGTACGGGTTGTCACTGCCTTTGAATTCAATGCGGATCGGCGTACCGACCAGCTTGAGCACCCGGCGATAGGTGTTTTCCAGGTAGCGGATGTACGACTTGGGCACCGCATCGACCTGGTTACCGTGAATCACGATGATCGGCGGGTTGGCGCCACCGAGGTGGGCATAGCGCAGCTTGATGCGGCGGCCGTTGACCATCGGTGGTGCGTGATCGCTGACCGCGTCTTCGAGGATCTGGGTCAGGCGGCTGGTCGGCCAGCGGGTGACCGCCGAGGTAAAGGCATTCTGTACCGACTTGTACAGGTTGCCCACGCCGGTGCCATGCAGCGCCGAGATGAAGTGAATGTCGGCAAAGTCGACGAAGAACAACCGGCGCTCCAGCTCGATCTTCACGTAGTCGCGCTCGCCAGGGGTCATGCCATCCCACTTGTTCAGCGCGATGACAATGGCCCGACCGGCTTCCAAGGCAAAGCCGAGCAGGTTCAGATCGTGATCGACCACGCCTTCACGCGAGTCCATCACGAAGATCACCACGTTGGCGTCCTTGATGGCCTGCAGGGTCTTGACCACCGAGAACTTCTCGACTTCCTCGTGGATCTTGCCGCGCTTGCGCACCCCGGCGGTGTCGATCAGGGTGTATTTCTCTTCGTTGCGCTCGAAGGGAATGTAGATGCTGTCGCGGGTGGTGCCCGGCTGATCGTAAACGATGACCCGGTCCTCACCGAGCATGCGGTTGACCAGGGTCGACTTGCCAACGTTCGGACGGCCAATGATTGCGATCTTGATGCCGTCTTTTTCGCTAGGGCCAGGAATGCGCTTGGCTTCCTCGCCTTCGGCGACGTCTTCGGCGTCCAGGTCGACGGTTTCTTCTTCGTCCCAGACCAGCCCCTGCAGCGCGATTTCCAGCATCTGCGAAATACCGCGCCCGTGGGCACCGGCCACCGGAATCGCGTCACCCAGGCCCATCGGGCTGAACTCGGCGCGCGCCAGGTTTTCGTCGATGTTGTCGATCTTGTTGGCCACCACAAAGCTGCGCTTGTTGCGTTTGCGCAAGTGCTCGCCAATCATCTGATCGGCTGCGGTGTAACCGGCCTTGGCGTCGACCAGGAACAATACGACATCGGCTTCTTCGATGGCCATGAGCGATTGCTCGGCCATTTTTTCATCCATGCCGTGTTCGTCACCGGAAATACCACCGGTGTCGATCAGGATGTACGAGTGCCCCTGCCACTTCGCCTCTCCGTATTGGCGATCACGGGTCAGACCGGACAGGTCGCCGACAATGGCGTCGCGGGTCCGGGTCAGGCGGTTGAACATGGTGGACTTGCCGACGTTCGGTCGACCCACCAGGGCGATTACGGGAACCATGCGGCTCTCCACTGCGTTATTTCAGAAAATACAAAAGCCGCTGCAGGGCAGCGGCCGGAGTTCAGGGGGGCACCTCGCGGTGCCGCCACCCTGCAGAACAGGGCTTATTGCTTGATGGTCAGGGCTTCAAGCTTGCCGCTGTTGCCATACACGTAAATCGTATCGCCGACCACCAGAGGACGTGCCCGCAGGCCATCACTGTCGATGCGCTCACGACCTACGAAGCGGCCATCGACCTGACTGAGCAGGTGCAGATAGCCTTCGAAGTCACCCACGGCCACGTAGCTGGAGAACACCTCAGGCGCGCTCAGCTGACGACGGGCCAGCGACTCGTTGCTCCACAGCGCCGTGGAAGAGCGCTCATCGATACCTTCGACAGTACCGGATGCCAGGCTCACATAAACGCTGCCAAAGCCCTGGGCCACACCGTCGTAGCTCGACGCATCGCGCTGCCACAGCACCCGGCCGCTCTCCAGATCAAGACCGGCAACCCGGCCCTGATAGCTGGCGACGTACAGGGTACCACCGGACAGCAGCAGGCCGCCGTCGATGTCGACCACCCGCTCAAGCTCGGAACGGCCTTGCGCAATGGCAACACGCTGTTCCCAGACCGGTACGCCGTTGCTGATGTCCAGCGCGACGACCTTACCGGTAGACAGGCCGGCCACTGCCAGGCGATTGGTCACCAGCGGTGCGCTGGTGCCACGCAGGGTCAGTACCGCCGGGGTGCTCTCGTAGATCCAGCGCTGCGAGCCAGTATAGGCGTCCAGGCCGATCACGCGATCATCCTGGGTCTGTACGACCACGACATCACCGTTGTTGGCCGGCGGCGCCAGCACTTCGCTGGTCACCCTGGCACGCCATTTTTCATCACCGCTGCTGGCGTCCAGTGCCACGACCTCACCCTTGAGGGTGCCAATGGTCAGCAGGCCGTAAGCCACGCCGACAGCACCGGACACCGGCAGGTCGAGATCTTTCTTCCAGAGCGTTGCGCCGGTCTCGCGATCCAGAGCGACGATCTCGCCGTTCACATCGGCAGCATAGATGCGCTCACCGTCGATGGCCGGCACCAGCATGTTGTAAGTCTTGCCCTGGCCGTCGCCGACCGAGTGGCTCCACTTCTTCTGCAGGATGACTTCCTCGGTGAACTTGGTCAGCTCGGCCGGTGGCAGCTCTTTCTTGCTGTTGCTGCTGCAACCCACGGCCATGACGGCCAGAGCCAGCAATGCTGCATGTTTCCAACGAATCACGTCACGCATCCCCTTTAGCCAGATCGTCGAGCTTCATTTGCAGACCACCCACTGCTGCGTCTGGCGACAGTGCGGACTTGGCCTTTTGATAAGCAGCATGGGCCTCATCGGTACGGCCCAGTTGCACCAGCAGGTCGCCTTTGAGTTCTTCGCGGCTGGCCAGGAAGGCCTTGTCGGCATCGCCGGTGAGCAGTTTCAGAGCCTCTTCGGTCTTGCTCTGCGCAGCCAGGACACGGGCCAGACGCTGGCGGGCGATTTCGCCCAGCGTAGCGTTGGCCGGTTTGTCGGTGACCGGCTTCAATTCCGCTGCGGCATCATCAAGCTTACCGGTGTCGACTGCAACCTTGGCGACGAACAGGCTGGCGTACTGCGCGTAAGCAGTACCGCCAAACTCGTTCTTGAGTTTGCCTGCCAGCTCGGCCACTCGGGCCGGGTCAGCTTCGCCCGACGGGGTCAGCGCGGTTTCCAGCAGTTGCTGGTAGAGCACGGAGGCGTTGGAGGACTGAGCGGCCTGATACTTCTGCCAGTACTGCCAGCCAAACACCACCACCAACGCCAGCAGACCGCCAGTCACCAGGGGTTTGCCGTTGCGCTGCCACCAGTCCTTCATTACTGCCAGATCTTCATCTTCGGTACGCGACACCCCAATACTCCTATAAGCCTAATCTGCTGTTTATCCGTTTCACGCCTGTGCCAGGCTGGCCGCCAGGTACTCGGCGAGAGCATCCCAGGCAATATTCTGTTGCTCACCCTGGCCGCGCAGCGGCTTGACGCCGATCTGCCGGTTGGCCAGTTCTTCTTCCCCGAGAATCAGAGCGAACAGCGCACCGCTCTTGTCAGCCTTCTTGAACTGGCTCTTGAAGCTGCCGGCGCCAGCATTGACCTGCAGGCGCAGGCCCGGCAGACGATCACGAACCTGCTCGGTCAGGGTCAAGGCTGCCAGCTCGGCGGCCTCGCCAAAGGCGCACAGGTAGACATCGACCTGACGGGCGAGATCTTCCGGGATCTGCTCAAGGGTTTCCAGCAGCAATACCAGGCGCTCGATGCCCATGGCGAACCCGACACCGGCAGTCGGCTTGCCGCCCATCTGCTCGACCAGGCCGTCATAGCGTCCACCGGCGCATACGGTGCCCTGGGCACCAAGCTTGTCGGTGACCCACTCGAATACGGTCTTGCTGTAGTAATCCAGGCCGCGCACCAGCTTCGGATTGATGACATACGGAATGCCAGCGGCGTCCAGACGCGCCTTGAGGCCGTCAAAGTGAATCCGCGACTCCTCGTCGAGGTAGTCGGCCAGCTTCGGCGCATCGACCAGCAACGCCTGGGTGTCCGGGTTCTTGGTATCCAGAATACGCAGCGGGTTGGTGGTCAGGCGGCGCTGGCTGTCTTCGTCCAGTTGCTCATGACGCGCCGAGAGGAACTCGACCAGCGCATCTCGGTAGCGGGCACGGGCTTCGCTGGTGCCCAGGCTGTTGAGTTCCAGTTTGACTGCATCACGAATACCCAGCTGGCCCCACAGCCGCCAGGTGAGCACGATCAGCTCGGCATCGACGTCCGGGCCGTCGAGGTTGAACACTTCGACGCCAATCTGATGAAACTGGCGATAACGGCCTTTCTGTGGCCGCTCGTGACGGAACATCGGGCCGATGTACCACAGTTTCTGGACCTGGCCACCACCGGTGATACCGTGCTCCAGCACGGCACGCACACAGGCCGCTGTGCCTTCGGGGCGCAAGGTCAGGGAGTCGCCGTTACGATCGGCGAAGGTGTACATCTCTTTCTCGACGATATCGGTGACTTCACCGATCGAGCGCTTGAACAGCTCGGTGAACTCGACGATCGGCATGCGGATCTGGCGATAGCCGTAGTTGTCCAGCAGGCCCGAAACGGTGCCTTCGAAATAGCGCCACAGCGGGGTCTGCTCGGGCAGGATGTCGTTCATGCCACGAATGGCTTGCAGAGACTTACTCACAAAAAATCCTTAGCAATCTTGATTAACCGCGCGCGATGACAGCGGCGTCGGCTTCTGCTTTTTCGGCCGCTTTCTCGCGAATCAGGCGCTCGAGTTCGGTCACAAGGTTGTCGTTGCCCAGCTTCTGGGCAGGCTTGCCGTCGATGTAGATCAGGTTCGGGCTGCCACCGGTCAGGCCGATATGTGCTTCCTTGGCCTCACCCGGACCGTTGACCACACAGCCGATGACCGCCACGTCCAGCGGCACCAGCAGGTCTTCGAGGCGGCCTTCGAGTTCGTTCATGGTCTTGACCACATCGAAGTTCTGCCGCGAGCAACTCGGGCAGGCGATGAAGTTGATGCCACGCGAACGCAAGTGCAACGACTTGAGGATGTCGTAGCCGACCTTGACCTCTTCTACCGGATCGGCAGCCAGCGAGATGCGGATAGTATCGCCAATTCCTTCGGCAAGCAGCATACCCAGCCCTACGGCAGATTTCACTGTGCCTGAACGCAGGCCACCGGCCTCGGTGATACCCAGGTGCAGCGGCTGGACGATCTGCCTGGCCAACTGCCGATAGGCTTCGACCGCCATGAACACGTCCGACGCCTTGACACTGACCTTGAAGTCCTGGAAATCCAGACGATCGAGGTGTTCGACATGGCGCAGCGCCGACTCGACCAACGCTGCCGGGGTCGGCTCGCCGTATTTTTTCTGCAGGTCTTTTTCCAGGGAACCGGCGTTGACGCCAATCCGGATCGGGATACCCCGGTCACGAGCCGCATCGACCACCGCCTTGACCCGGTCTTCACGACCGATGTTGCCGGGGTTGATACGCAGACAGTCGACACCCAGCTCGGCCACACGCAGGGCAATCCGGTAGTCGAAGTGAATATCGGCAACCAGCGGTACTTTAACCAGTTGCTTGATACGCCCGAACGCCTCGGCAGCGTCCATGTCTGGCACCGACACCCGCACGATGTCCACGCCGGCGGCTTCCAGACGGTTGATCTGCGCGACAGTGGCCGCTACATCGTTGGTATCACTGTTGGTCATGCTCTGTACGGCGATCGGTGCGTCGCCACCGACAGGAACCGAACCAACCCAGATCTTTCTGGATTCGCGACGCTTGATGGGGGATTGGCCGTGCATGACTTATTGCCCTAGTTTCAGGCGAGCGGTCTCGCCACTGGTAAATGGAGCCACATCTACAGGCTGTCCGTTGTAGCTGACTTCAGCGCCACGGGCATAGCCCAGACGCAATGAAAGCGGCGGTTTGCCGCTGACTTCAAGGTTTTCGCCCTTGCGCTTGAGGCCGCTGGCAAGCACCTTGCCGTTGCCGTCGGTGACCTGGGTCCAGCAATCGGCGGTGAACTTGACGCTGACCTGACCAGAACCCGGCAGGATCGGCGCGATGGTCTCGGTGCTGGCCGGTGCCGACGCCACAGGAGCAGGCTGTGTGGCAGGCGCTGGCGCAGTAGCGGCTGGCGCTGGCGCGACAGCGGTGCTGGCGGGCGCCACAGGAGCGGCAGGAACCGTTGCAGGTGCTGCGGCGCTGTTCTGGGCTGGCGCGCTGTCAGTAGCCGGAGCCTCGGTGATCAGTGGCAAGGGCGCACTATTGGCGGGTGCGGCAGACTCTGGCGCCGCTTGCGGCCGTGGCTCGTCGATCGGGTGAATCTGGGTGGTGCCGTCCGCGCTCTCGACCTCGACGTGTTCAAGCACCAGACCGGCCAGGTCCTTGCCACGCATCGCAGCCTGGTCCTGCCACCAGAGAAAACCGCCACCTACCAGCACCACCAGCAACAACAGGCTGACGATGCGCAGAATGTTGTGGGACAGGCGCACAGGTTCTTCAATGCGGCCCAGCGCGTGTACGTCACTGCCCTTGCCGTTGGTGCCGGTATATTGATCAAACTGCGCCACCAGCGCAGCCTGGTCCAGCTCCAGCAGCTTGGCGTAGGCGCGCACATAACCACGAGCGAAGGTATGTCCTGGAAGTTTGTCGAAAGCGCCGTTCTCAACGTGATTCAGAGAGCCGACAGTGAGATTGAGCCTCAGCGCCACATCAGGCAAAGACCAGTTCCGATGCTCACGAGCCTGGCGCAGGGTTTCCCCAGGATTCTGGTGACTGGCTGCTACAACTTCGGGATGCGCCGCTTTCATCATTGCTCCGACAGGTATTGCTGATATTCCGGCGTGCCGGGATAGAGTCTTTTCAACTGCAGCCCATAACTGGCTGCCTTGTTACGGTCTTCGTAGATCTTCGCCAGGCGCAGCCCCAATAACAGGCTGCGGGCATTCTGCTCGCTGAGCTGGCTGAACTGCTCGTAGAAATCACGCGACGGCACATAGTGCCCTTGCTCGTAGTTCAACTCAGCCATTTCCAGCAAGGCACGTGGCTGGCGACGGTCCAGCCGCAAGGCACGGGTGAAATGCTCACGCGCCAGTTCGCGCTTGCCCAGTTGCAGCGCAGTCATACCCAGGCTTTCAAATACCCGCGAGCGCTCAGGATACAGGTTATCAGCAGCGGCCTGCTCAAAACGCGCGTACGCTTCGTCAAAGCGGCGCTGCTCATAAAGGAAACTGCCGTAGTTGTTGACGATTCGCGAGTTGTTACTGCTGGCGGAAATCGCCTTGAGGTAATACTGATCGGCCAGGGCGTACTCCATCTCGGCCTGGAAGACCAGAGCGAGTGCCGCGTTGGCGTCAGGATCCCTGGCGTTGAGCTCCAGGGCCTTTTTCAAGGGCACCTTGGCCCGCTCGGTCTGCCCTTCCTGGAGATAACCAATGCCCAGATGGACATAAGCCTGAAGCGCCTCGTCACGCCCTTTGCTGGTCGACAGCGGGTTGACATCACCCGATGAAACACAACCGGCCAGCAGGATGGCGATACATAACAGCAACGAGGCACGCACAGACATGGAGTCTCTCTTCGCAGTCAGGTTCAAGAAGCGGCGGATTGCCCCTGCCGGGCTTCGGCAGCCAGCTCACGAACGGCGATATGACGCTCGCTGCGCCGGGTCCGGTCCATGACCTGGCCCACCAGCTGGCCGCAGGCCGCGTCGATGTCTTCACCACGAGTGGTGCGTACGGTGACGTTGTAGCCAGCCTGATGCAGCATGTCCTGGAAACGGCGAATCGCGTTGTTGCTCGGGCGCTCGTAACCGGAGTGCGGGAACGGGTTGAACGGGATCAGGTTGATCTTGCACGGTGTGTCGCGCAGCAGCTCGATCATTTCAGCCGCATGCTCGGGCTGGTCGTTGACGTCCTTGAGCAAGGTGTACTCGACGGTCAGTACGCGCTTCTCGCCCAGTGCGGACATGTAGCGGCGGCACGAGTCGAGCAGCACGCTCAACGGATACTTCTTGTTGATCGGTACCAGCTTGTTGCGCAGCGCATCATTGGGCGCGTGCAGCGACAGGGCCAGCGACACATCGATGTGCTTGGCCAGCTCGTCGATCATCGGCACCACGCCGGAGGTGGACAGCGTCACCCGGCGCTTGGAAATGCCATAGCCCAGGTCATCCATCATCAGACGCATGGCAGCAATGACATTGTCGAAATTCAGCAGCGGCTCACCCATGCCCATCATCACCACGTTGGTGATGGCACGGTCGATGGTGGCGGGTACGCTGCCAAAGGATTTGTTGGCAATCCACACCTGGCCGATCACTTCGGCGGCGGTGAGGTTGCTATTGAAGCCTTGCTTGCCGGTGGAGCAGAAACTGCAATCCAGGGCACAGCCTGCCTGGGACGAAACGCACAAAGTGCCGCGTTTGCCCTGGGGAATGAAGACCGTCTCGACGCAGCTGCCGGACGCCACGCGCACCACCCATTTACGGGTGCCGTCGCTGGAGATGTCCTCGCTGACGACTTCAGGACCACGAATCTCGGCACAGCTCTTGAGTTTTTCACGCAAGGCCTTGCTGACGTTCGTCATGGCGTCGAAATCATCGACGCCAAAGTGGTGAATCCACTTCATGACCTGCCCGGCACGGAAGCGTTTCTCCCCGATTGACTCGAAGAATTTTTCCATTTCCTGTTGGGTCAGACCCAGCAAGTTGGTTTTACCAGTGGTCGCGATCATGGATTCACCCTGCGCTCTGTAAACCCGAAGGCTTAGCGAGCGGTTACCTCGGTAGCTGCGAAGAAGTAAGCGATTTCGCGAGCAGCAGCAGCTTCGGAGTCCGAACCGTGAACGGCGTTGGCGTCGATGGACTCGGCGAAGTCAGCACGGATAGTGCCGGCAGCAGCTTCTTTAGGGTTGGTAGCGCCCATCAGCTCACGGTTGCGAGCGATAGCGTTTTCACCTTCCAGAACCTGAACAACAACAGGACCGGAAGTCATGAAGGCAACCAGGTCACCGAAGAAACCGCGCTCGCTGTGCTCAGCGTAGAAGCCTTCGGCTTCGGCTTTGGACAGTTGCTTGATTTTCGAGGCAACGATGCGCAGACCGGCGTCTTCGAAGCGAGTGGTGATCTTGCCGATCACGTTCTTGGCAACGGCGTCTGGCTTGATGATGGAGAAAGTACGTTGAACAGCCATGGTGAAACTCCAGAAACAGAAATTAAAGCGAAAAATTAAACCCGCGAATTATACGCGGGTTATGGAGTATTGCCTAACAAGATCCGTTGCAGGATCAGTCAGCCTCTTCGATCCACAACGCCTGGATGGCCTCAAGGACCTTCTCGCCGCCACGATCACGGTCGTCTTCGAACCCGGGCAACTGGGTCACCCAGTTGCGCAGATCGACGAAGTTAACGTAACGCGGATCGACGTCCGGCTTGCTCTCGGCCAACTGGATCGCGATTTCCTGCACATCAACCCACTTAAGACTCATGAATATCCCCCTCAGGAATCAGTGCGGCGCTTCGGCGGCGTGGTTGAGCGAGTATTTGGGAATCTCGACCGTGATGTCTTCATCACCGACAGTGGCCTGACAGGCAAGGCGCGACTGCGCTTCCAGGCCCCAGGCCTTGTCGAGCATGTCTTCTTCAAGCTCATCAAGCTCGCCGGTCGAATTGAAACCTTTGCGAATCACGCAATGGCAGGTGGTGCAGGCACACACACCACCGCAGGCGCTCTCGATCTCGATGTGATGCTCGTGGGCCAGATCCAGAATCGTCGTACCAGGCGCGGCCTCGACGACCATCCCCTCCGGACAATGCTCCGCATGGGGCAGAAAAGTCACCTTCGGCATCAGTTATTCCTCAATATCATTCAGGTTGCGCCCCGCCAGTGCGGCTTTGACCGTCGAATCCAGGCGGCGGGCAGCAAATGCATCGGTCACCTGCGACAGACGCTTGGTCTGCTGCTCGATGGCCAGCCCATCGGTGCCTTGCATCAATTCACGTAATTCGTCCATCTGCAGCCGGATCACCAGCCGCTCTTCTTCGTCGAGCAAGCGCTCACCGTCGACTTCAAGCGCACCTTCAACCGCTTCGAGCAGGCGCTCGGCATCGACCTGCTGCTCGCGCAGTACGCGGGCCTCTTTGTCTTGGCCGGCGTTCTGGAAGGAGTCCTTGAGCATCCGGGCGATTTCGCCATCGGTGAGGCCGTAAGACGGCTTGACCTGGATACTGGCCTCAACCCCCGACCCCAGCTCACGGGCGGAGACATCGAGCAGACCGTCGGCGTCCACCTGAAACGTCACGCGGATCTTTGCCGCACCAGCGACCATCGGCGGAATGCCCCGCAGTTCAAAGCGCGCCAGCGAACGGCAATCACTGATCAGCTCACGCTCGCCCTGCAGCACATGAATCATCATGGCGGTCTGGCCGTCTTTGTAGGTGGTGAATTCCTGGCCACGCGCCACCGGGATGGTGGTGTTACGGGCAATGACCTTCTCCATCAACCCGCCCATGGTCTCAAGCCCCAGCGACAACGGGATCACATCGAGCAACAGCAGCTCGCCACCGTCTCGCTTGTTGCCAGCCAGCGTATCAGCCTGGATCGCAGCCCCGATGGCCACCACCTGATCCGGGTCGATATCGGTCAACGGCTGACGAGCAAACAACTCGCCGACCGCTTCGCGAACACGCGGCACGCGGGTCGAGCCACCGACCATCACCACGGCACTCACCTCGCCGACTTCGAGATCCGAGTCGCGCAGGGCGCGCCGGCACGCCTTGAGGCTGCGGGCAATCATCGGCTCGATCAGGGCGTTGAACGCATCGCGGGTCAGCTCAGCGCGCCAGTCACCATAGACCACCGGCACAACATCAGCGTCGGTGAGTGCTTCTTTGGCAGCGCAGGCGACTTGCAGCAAGCTGCGCTGGTCGGCTGGGGCCAGGTCGGACGACAGCCCTGCACCGCTGATGATCCACTGCGCGATGGCGTGGTCGAAATCGTCGCCGCCCAGCGCAGTATCACCGCCAGTGGCCAGCACTTCAAAGACACCGCCGGTCAGGCGCAGGATGGAAATATCGAAAGTGCCGCCACCCAGGTCGTAGATAGCTACTACGCCTTCGGCGTTCTGATCCAGACCATAGGCAACGGCAGCAGCGGTCGGCTCGTTGAGCAGACGCAGTACGTTCAGACCGGCCAGCCGCGCAGCATCTTTGGTAGCCTGGCGCTGGGCATCGTCGAAGTAGGCCGGCACGGTGATCACCGCCCCCACCAGTTCGCCGCCCAGCGTCGCTTCAGCGCGCAGGCGCAGAACTTTAAGGATGTCAGCCGAGACCTGCACCGGGCTCTTGGCGCCCTGCACGGTGTCGATGAACGGCATGTGCGACTCACCACCGACAAAGCGGTACGGCAGTTGCTCACCCAGCTGCTTGACGTCAGCCAGGCCGCGGCCCATCAGGCGCTTGACCGACAGCACGGTGTTGAGCGGGTCCTGTGGCGCCGCTGCCTTGGCAGCCTGCCCGACTTCAACACGGTCAGCGTGATAACGCACCGCGGACGGCAGGATGACCTGGCCGTTTTCATCGGGCAGTGGCTCGGAAAGACCGCTGCGCAGTGCAGCGACCAGCGAATTGGTAGTGCCCAGGTCAATACCGACAGCCAGACGGCGCTGATGCGGTTGTGGACTCTGGCCAGGTTCGGCGATCTGCAGTAAGGCCATGCTTTTAAGAATAATCACAGGCGTGCGACCAGGGCCGCACGGGGTTAATCGTCGAGGCGCTCTTCGAGCTGGCGCACTTCTTGGGAGAGCTTGTCGAGAAACTGCATACGGCGCATCAGGCGTTCAGCCTGCTCGCGTTGTGCAGCATCATTCCAACAAGCGGCGAAGCTGTCGTTGAGGGCATCCTGGGCAGTCTTGAGGCGCTTTTTGAAGACCGCGACGCCTGCCACATCGGCATCGTCCTGCAGGTCTTCGAGCTCTTCACGCAACGCCATTTGCTGCAGCAGGAAATCCGGGTCATGCACCGTGACTTCCAGCGGCACTTCGTTGCCTTGCAGAGTCAGCAGGTAACGTGCACGGCGCGGCGAACTCTTTAGGGTCTGGTAGGCCTCGTTGAGGTTGGCCGACCGCTCCAGCGCCTGGCGCTGCTCCTGCTCGGAAGCGTCAGCAAAACGGTCCGGATGCACACTGCGCGCCAGCTCACGGTAGCGGCCCGCCAGTTGCTCGGAATCGATGACGAAATCCGGTTTGAGATCAAACAGCGCGAAATGACAAGGAGTACCCACGATCACCCGCCTTAGACGTTGAAGCTTTCGCCACAGCCGCACTCACCGCGCGAATTGGGGTTGGTGAACTTGAAGCCTTCGTTCAACCCTTCGCGGACGAAGTCCAGCTCGGTACCGTCGAGATAGACCAGGCTCTTCGGGTCGATGATGACCTTCACGCCATGGGATTCGAACACGGTGTCGTCAGGCTCGGTCGCATCGACGAATTCCAGCACATAGGCCAGACCCGAACAGCCCGTGGTACGCACACCCAGGCGAATGCCCTCACCCTTGCCACGCCCGTCGAGGGAGCGACGCACGTGTTTGGCCGCGGCTTCTGTCATGCTGATAGACATCGGAGCTCCTTGGATTGTCCCGGTTGGTTTTCGCCAGCGATAGACCGCGACGACTTACAGCAGACCTTTCTTCTGCTTGTAGTCACGCACTGCAGCCTTGATCGCGTCTTCGGCCAGAACCGAGCAGTGGATCTTGACAGGTGGCAAGGCCAGCTCTTCGGCCAGCTGGGTGTTCTTGATGGTTTCAGCTTCGTCCAGCGTCTTGCCCTTCATCCACTCGGTGGCCAGGGAGCTGGAAGCGATGGCAGAACCGCAACCGTAGGTCTTGAATTTGGCGTCTTCGATCACGCCTTGCTCGTTGACCTTGATCTGCAGACGCATCACGTCGCCGCACGCCGGAGCGCCGACCATGCCGGTGCCTACGTCCGGGTCTTCAGCGTCCATCTTGCCGACGTTGCGTGGGTTTTCGTAGTGGTCGATGACCTTTTCGCTGTAAGCCATGATTCTGTTCCTCTCACATCAGGGAGTCGCTCTACAGGCCGCAGCATGGCGGCCTGTCCGGGGGCGACTTTAAATTAGTGCGCCGCCCACTCGATCTTGGAGATGTCGACACCGTCTTTGTACATGTCCCACAGCGGCGAAAGCGCACGCAGCTTGGTGACCGCTTCACGAACTTTTTGTGCCGCGTAATCGACTTCTTCTTCGGTGCTGAAGCGACCGAAGGTGAAACGGATCGAACTGTGCGCCAGCTCATCGTTACGGCCCAGGGCACGCAACACGTAGGAAGGCTCCAGCGAGGCCGAAGTACAGGCCGAACCGGACGACACCGCCAGATCCTTGAGCGCCATGATCAGCGACTCGCCTTCAACGTAGTTGAAGCTCAGGTTCAGGTTGTGCGGGATACGGGCGGTCAGGCTGCCATTGACGTACAGCTCTTCGAGGTCCTCGACCTGTTTGTAGAAGCGATCGCTCAAAGCCTTGATGCGCACGTTCTCGGCGGCCATCTCTTCTTTGGCGATGCGGAAGGCTTCACCCATGCCGACGATCTGGTGGGTTGGCAGGGTGCCCGAACGCATACCGCGCTCGTGACCGCCACCGTGCATGGCCGCTTCGAGGCGCACACGCGGTTTGCGGCTGACGTACAGCGCGCCAATACCTTTTGGACCGTAGGCCTTGTGAGCCGAAAACGACATCAGGTCGACCTTCAGCTTCGACAGGTCGATCTCGACCTTGCCTGGCGACTGGGCGGCGTCAACGTGGAACAGTACGCCGCGCGAGCGGGTCAGCTCACCAATGGCGGCGATGTCGGTGATGGTGCCGACTTCGTTGTTGACGTGCATGATCGAAACCAGAATGGTGTCTTCACGCAGTGCGGCTTCGATCATGGCCGGGGTAACGATGCCGTCTTCGCCCGGTTCCAGATAAGTGACTTCGAAGCCTTCGCGCTCCAGCTGGCGAGCGGTGTCCAGGATCGCCTTGTGCTCGATCTTGGAGGTAATGATGTGCTTGCCTTTGGTGTGATAGAAGTGCGCAACACCTTTGAGTGCCAGGTTGTCGGACTCGGTGGCACCGGAAGTCCAGACGATTTCACGCGGGTCGGCACCAACCAGATCGGCGACCTGACGGCGGGCGTTCTCGACCGCTTCTTCGGCTTTCCAGCCGAACACGTGGGAGCGCGAAGCCGGGTTACCGAAGTTGCCGTCCAGCGTCAGGCAATCCATCATTTTCTGGGCGACACGCGGATCGACCGGGGTCGTCGCGGAATAATCGAGGTAAATCGGCAACTTCATTGCATATCTCCTATCAGGCAGGCGCACCGCTCATTCATCTGCGTTCATTCAACGGCGGACGTTTCAATCTTACCCAGTTGCGACACGTTGCTCGTGTTCGAGCAGCGACGCTGATCCTGGCGCTGAGCGACTTCTTGTACCTCACGGCGAGTGACAAGATCCGCCAGGCTGATACCGCTTAAAAACTCGTGGATCTGCTGACTGAGGTCGCACCACAAATGGTGAGTCAGACAGGTGTCGCCGGCGTGGCAGTCACCCAGCCCCTGGCAACGGGTGGCATCGACCGATTCGTTGACCGCGTCGACCACCTGAGCGACCTGGATACCCTGCATGTCGCGTGAGAGCTGGTAGCCGCCACCCGGCCCGCGCACACTGGAAACCAGGTTGCCGCGACGCAGTTTGGCGAACAGCTGCTCGAGATAAGACAGAGAAATGCCTTGACGCTCAGAAATATCAGCCAGTGACACTGGCCCGTGCTGCGCATGCAATGCCAGATCCAGCATGGCTGTGACAGCGTATCGGCCTTTGGTAGTCAGACGCATGACATGTACCGCGGTGGTTCAGAATAGGTGCAAGTATGCTATTCCCGAGTATTTGAGTCAACTATAAAACCGAGCAAAATAGTCGGACTTACAGCGAAATAGCGGGCGGGATGATAGCAAACATGGCACTGCAATGACACATTTCAAGCGCTGGCCTTTGCCGGATTGTCCTTGACGCAGTCGAACACCTCATCGCGCAACTCCGGCAATTCACCGGCGCAGTAGTCGCTGCCCAGCTTGTTCAGCGCACCACACATGCCCTCAAGGCGCACGTCGACCGCCTGCAAGTGATCGAGCAACTGACCGATCGCTCGCGCCACCGGGTCCGGCATATCCTGGCTGACACCATAAGCATCGAAGCCGAGCTTTTCAGCCATGGCCTTGCGCTTGGCCTCTGTCTCATCGTCTGGCTTGGCGATGACCCGCCCCGGAATACCCACCGCCGTCGCGCCGGCCGGCACCGCCTTGGTGACCACCGCATTGGAACCGATTTTGGCCCCTGCCCCGACCGTAAACGGCCCCAGCACCTTGGCACCGGCACCGACCACCACACCATTTTCCAGCGTCGGATGACGCTTGCCGGCATTCCAGCTGGTGCCGCCCAGAGTAACCCCTTGATACAGGGTCACGTCATCGCCAATCTCGGCCGTTTCGCCAATCACGATGCCCATCCCATGATCGATGAAGAAACGCCGACCGATCTTCGCCCCCGGGTGAATCTCGATGCCGGTCAGCCAGCGACTGAAGTTGGAAACCATGCGCGCCAGCAGCTTGCAGTCAGCACGCCACAGCTTGTGCGCCCCACGATGCAGCCAGATGGCATGCATGCCGGGGTAGCAGGTCAGAACCTCGAAGGCATTGCGCGCCGCCGGGTCACGGTGGAAAACGCTTTGAATATCTTCTCGCAAACGCTCGAACATCACTGATCCTTCCGCTTATGGGGTTCACCACGTGCTGCTTTCTGAGTCTCCGTCAGGATGCCCCGCAGGATACTCAGTTCCGGTCGCTCGACCTCACTGCGCCCATACAGGCGGCGCAGGCGCGCCATCAGGTGGCGCGGCTTCTCAGGGTCAAGAAAACCGATGGCCACCAGGGTCTGCTCAAGATGCGCGTAAAAACCTTCCATCTCATCCATGGTTGCCAGCTCGCTTTCACGCGCAGGCTGATTACTTGCCTGCGCATTAACCGGCACTTGCCCGGCCAGCCAGGCAGTACGCACTTCATAGCTGAGCACCTGAACCGCAGCGGCCAGGTTCAGCGAGCTGAAATCAGGATTGGAAGGAATGTGAACATGAAAGTGACAGCGCTGCAGCTCGTCATTGGTCAGGCCGGCATGCTCGCGACCGAATACCAGCGCCACCTCCAGACCTTGCGCAGCCTGCTCGACGACTTTCACGCCGGACTCGCGCGGGTCAAGCATCGGCCACGGCAGGCTGCGGTCCCGGGCACTGGTGCCGAGCACCAGACTGCAACCGGTCAGCGCCTCTTCGAGACTGGCCACCACCTGGGTAGACGCCAGGATGTCATCGGCGCCGGAAGCTCGGGCATCCGCTTCCGGCGACGGAAAGACTCGCGGCTCGACCAGCACCAGGCGCGTCAGGCCCATGTTTTTCATGGCACGGGCCGCCCCGCCGATATTACCGGGGTGCGTGGTACCGACCAGGACAACACGAATGTTCTGCAACACCGCAAGCGCTCACTGACAAAATCAAGGGGCGCAAATCTTACAGAAACAGGCGTTCCTGCGCTATTAAGCTTGCGACACTTCGCCGCGCAGACGACGGACGAACACGGGCTGCAACTCGTCTGCCGGGGAGCGCTGCAACAAAACCACGCTGGAAATAATTTGTCGCAGCCCCTAAAATGGCCGGCTCTCTTTAACAGCCCTAGGTGACCTATCCATGCAGCCCATGCTGAATATCGCGCTGCGCGCCGCACGCAACGCCAGCGAATTGATTTTCCGCTCCATCGAGCGCCTGGATACCATCAAGGTTGACGAAAAAGAAGCCAAAGACTACGTCAGCGAAGTTGATCGCGCTGCCGAGCAGAGCATCATCGCCGCACTGCGCAAGGCCTACCCGGACCACGGCATCCTCGGCGAAGAAAGCGGCATGCACCCAGGCAAAGGTGAAGGCGCCGACTACCTGTGGATCATCGACCCGCTGGACGGCACCACCAACTTCGTACGCGGCATTCCGCACTTCGCCGTCAGCATCGCCTGCAAATACCGTGGCCGTCTGGAACACGCCGTGGTCCTGGACCCTGTTCGCCAGGAAGAATTCACCGCCAGCCGTGGCCGCGGCGCCGCCCTCAATGGCCGCCGCCTGCGTGTCAGCTCGCGCCGCAGCCTGGAAGGCGCACTGCTGGGCACCGGCTTCCCGTTCCGCGAGAACCAGCTGGATAACCTGGAAAACTACCTGGGCATGTTCCGCAGCCTGATCGGCCAGACCGCCGGCATCCGCCGCGCCGGTGCCGCCAGCCTGGACCTGGCCTACGTGGCTGCGGGTCGCTTCGACGCATTCTGGGAGTCGGGCCTGTCCGAGTGGGATATCGCTGCGGGCGCCCTGCTGATTCAAGAAGCTGGCGGCTTGGTCAGCGACTTCACCGGCGGCCATGAATTCCTCGAAAAAGGCCATGTGGTTGCCGGTAACGCCAAGTGCTTCAAGGCCGTACTGACCTCCATCGCGCCACACCTGCCAGCTTCGATCAAACGCTGATCGCAGCCGCATAAAAAAACCGGTCTTGATGACCGGTTTTTTTGTGCCCGAATCAGGTGATTCCGATTATTGGGCCTGGCCCAGAATCAACTGGCCGTTCTTGTCGACCGGAATACGATTACCTGGCTCTTCATTCATGCGCACCTTGCCGGTCTTGTCGCCCAACTGGTACTTCACGTCATAGCCAACCACCTTCTCGCTGATGTCATTGACTGTGTTGCAGCGAGTCTGGGTCGTGGTGTAGGTATCGCGATTCTGCATACCTTCCTGAATCTTGTTACCGGCATAGCCGCCGCCGGCCGCACCGGCCACTGTGGCGATTTTCTTGCCGTTACCGCCACCGACCTGGTTGCCCAGCAAACCACCGGCCACCGCACCCAGCACCGTACCGACGATCTGATGCTCATCCTTGACCGGCGCCTTGCGGGTCACGGTCACGTCCTTGCACACCTCACGCGGCGTCTTGACTTGCTGTTTGACCGGCTCGACCGCCAGCACATCAGCGTACTCAGGTCCCTTGACCAGACTGTAGGTGGCAAACGCGCCACCGGCTGTCACAGCAACGGCCCCCAACACGGCACCCACCAACAGAGACTTGTTCACTTGAACCTCCAAAGCTTCTCAAGCGCAAAATTATTGCGTTCTACCCAGCCTTGGAGCATAAAAAAAGGCGCGAGTTCAACACTCGCGCCTTTCTCGAACAAGCCTGACGTTTACGGCAGTTCGTCGACCTTATCGGTGGTTACCGGCGGAATCAGATCTTCAGCACTGAGTTTCAGCCAGATCAGCACCACGTTGGCAATGTAGATCGACGAGTAGGTCCCCGCCAGAACCCCCACGAACAATGCGATGGAGAAACCTTCGAGGTTGTCGCCACCAAACGCCCACAGCGCAATGATCGCCAGCAGGGTCGACACCGAGGTCGCGATGGTACGCAACAGGGTCTGGGTGGTGGAGATGTTGATGTTCTCGATCAGCGACGCCTTGCGCAGTACCCGGAAGTTCTCACGCACCCGGTCAAAGACCACAATGGTGTCGTTGAGCGAGTAACCGATGATCGCCAGCACCGACGCCAACACGGTCAGGTCAAAGGTGATCTGGAAGAACGACAGGATACCCATGGTCACGACCACGTCGTGAACCAGCGAGACAATCGCGCCGACACCGAACTTCCACTGGAAGCGGAACGCCAGGTACAGCAGGATGCCGCCCAGCGCCAGGAGCATGGCAATGCCGCCCTGGTCGCGCAATTCTTCACCCACCTGCGGACCGACGAACTCGACACGCTTGACCGTCACCGGGTTACCGGCGTCATTCTTGCGCAATGCGTCGGCAACGCTGGTGCCCAAATGCGGGTCGTCACTGGGCATGCGCACCAGCAGGTCGGTGGTCGCGCCGAAGTTCTGCACCACTGCATCGTGGTAGCCGGCATTGGTCAGCTCCTGGCGCACCTTACCCAGGTCGGCAGGCTGCTCGTAGGTCAGCTCGATGAGCGTACCACCGGTGAAGTCCAGGCCCAGATTAAGCCCTTTGTAGGACCAACTGAACAACGCCAGCATAGTCAGGAGCATGGTCAGGGCGAACGCAACGTTGCGCACGCCCATGAAGTTGATGGTTGATAACTTCATGGCAGCCTCTTAAATCCACAACTTCTTGAAGTCACGCCCGCCATAGATCAGGTTGATCATTGCGCGAGTTACCATGATGGCCGTGAACATGGAGGTAAAGATCCCCAAAGACAGGGTGACGGCGAAGCCTTTGACCGGGCCGGTACCCATGGCATAGAGAATCCCGCCGACCAGCAGGCTGGTCAGGTTGGCGTCGATAATCGCCGTGTAGGCACGGTTGAAACCTTCGTTGATCGCCCGCTGCACGGTCATCCCGTTGGCCAGCTCTTCACGAATCCGCGAGAAGATCAGTACGTTGGCGTCGACCGCCATACCCATGGTCAGGACGATACCGGCGATACCTGGCAGGGTCAGTGTCGCACCCAGCAAGGACATCAGGGCCAGCAGCGCCACCATGTTGAAGGCCAGGGCCACGGTCGCAATCACACCGAAGAAGCGGTAGATGGCGATAATGAACAGCGACACCAACAACATGCCCCACAGCGAAGCATCGATGCCCTTGGTAATGTTGTCAGCCCCCAGGCTCGGGCCAATGGTGCGCTCTTCAGCGAAGTACATCGGCGCAGCCAGACCACCGGCACGCAGCAGCAGGGCCAGCTCGGAAGACTCACCCTGGCCATTGAGACCGGTGATCCGGAACTGACTGCCCAGCGGCGACTGAATGGTCGCCAGGCTGATGATTTTCTTGTCTTCCTTGAAGGTCTGCAGCTGGACTTCTTTCTCTACCCCGTCCACAACCTGTTTGGCGTAGGTGGTCACCGGACGCTGCTCGATAAAGATCACCGCCATGCTGCGACCCACGTTACTGCGCGTGGCGCGGCTCATCAGTTCGCCACCGTGACCATCAAGGTTGATGTTCACTTGTGGGCGACCGTGTTCGTCGTAGCTGGCCTGAGCATCGGTCACCTGGTCACCGGTGATGATCAGCGCACGCTCGACCGCAGCGGCCGGACGGCCACCCTCGCGGAACTCGAACATTTCGGTGGTGGCTTTGCTGTCATCGGGACCTGCACCCAGACGGAATTCCAGGTTGGCAGTCTTGCCGAGAATACGCTTGGCTTCTGCAGTGTCCTGCACGCCTGGCAGCTCGACCACGATACGGTTGGCGCCCTGACGCTGAACCAGCGGCTCGGCCACGCCCAGCTCGTTGACCCGGTTACGGACCGTGGTCAGGTTCTGCTTGATCGAATATTCGCGAATCTCCGCCAGCTTGGTCGGGGTCAGCGCCAGGCGCAGCGTGGCAATGCCGTTAAGCTCGGACGGGGTCACTTCGAAATCGGTGAAATTCTTGCGGATCAGGGCACGCGCCTGCTCACGCTCGGCATCGTCGCTGAAGCCCAGCTGGATGACGTTGTTCTGCTGCGGCAGGCTGCGATAGCGCGCCTTCTCTTTGCGCAACAGGGTTTTGACTTCGCCTTCGTAGACTTTCAGGCGCGCGTCGATGGCTTTGTCCATGTCGACTTCGAGCAGAAAGTGCACGCCGCCAGACAGGTCCAGGCCCAGTTTCATCGGGCTTGCACCCAGGTTGCTCAGCCAGGCCGGAGTTGTCCGGGCCAGGTTCAGCGCCACGACGTAATCGTCGCCCAACGCTTTGCGGATCACATCCTTGGCCGGCAACTGGTCTTCCTGCTTGGTCAGACGCAGCAAACCGCCCTTGCCATTCTCAGCCAGTGAAGCACCCTTGACGGCAATGCCGGCATCGGTCAGCGCCTTGCTGGCCCGATCGACATCCGCCTGACTGACCTGCAAGGCCGTGCTCGTGCCGGTGATCTGGATAGCCGGATCGTCAGGGTAGAGATTGGGTGCGGAATAAATGAAACCGATCGCCAGTACTGCAACGATCAGAATGTATTTCCACAGAGGGTATTTGTTCAGCATCACGCCGCCCGCTTAGAACGCGGGGCGCCTTGCGCGCCCCGTCGATTGGTAGATATGAAACTCAGAGCGCCTTCAAAGTGCCCTTTGGCAGAGTGGCGACAACCGAGCCTTTCTGAATTTTCAGCTCAACGTTGTCAGACACCTCGATAACCACAAAGTCGTCAGTCACTTTGGTGATTTTGCCGGCGATACCGCCTGCGGTGACCACTTCATCACCCTTCTGCAGGTTGCCCAGCAGGTTTTTCTGCTCTTTGGCACGCTTGGCCTGCGGGCGCCAGATCATCAGATAGAAGATGACCAGGAAGCCGACCAGAAAGATCCACTCAAAACCGGAACCCGCAGGACCTGCGGCAGCTGCCGGTGCTGCACCGTCCGCAAAAGCGGGAGAGATGAAAAAGCTCATTTAGCGCTCCATTTGCATAATTAGTATGTAAAGCAGGAAAAACTCTTTGGTTTCAGTCCAGAGGCGGTACCGCAAGGCCGCGCTTGGCATAGAAGACTTCAACGAAGTCGGCCAATTTACCCTGTTGGATAGCCTCGCGCAAACCAGCCATCAGCCGCTGGTAATGCCGCAAGTTGTGGATCGTATTGAGCATGCTACCCAGCATTTCGCCGCACTTGTCCAGATGGTGCAGATAGGCGCGGGAGAAGTTCTGGCAGGTGTAGCAGTCACAGGTCGGATCCAGCGGCGAATCATCATGGCGATGGAACGCGTTGCGGATCTTCAGGACACCGGTGTCGATGAACAGATGACCGTTGCGGGCATTGCGGGTCGGCATCACGCAATCGAACATGTCGACGCCGCGGCGTACACCTTCGACCAGATCTTCGGGTTTGCCTACCCCCATCAAGTAACGGGGTTTGTCTGCTGGCATCTGGCCAGGGAGATAATCCAGCACCTTGATCATTTCGTGCTTGGGTTCGCCCACCGACAGACCGCCAATCGCCAGGCCGTCGAAGTCCATCTCGGCCAGCGCTTCCAGCGAGCGCTTGCGCAGGTTCTCGTGCATGCCGCCCTGGACGATTCCGAACAACGCCGCATCGCTGTCGCCGTGAGCGATCTTCGAACGCTTGGCCCAGCGCAGCGACAGCTCCATGGACGTGCGCGCCACATCTTCGGTCGCCGGATACGGGGTGCACTCGTCGAAGATCATCACGATGTCCGAGCCCAGGTCACGCTGCACCTGCATCGACTCTTCCGGGCCCATGAACACCTTGGCACCGTCCACCGGCGAGGCGAAGGTCACGCCCTCCTCCTTGATCTTGCGCATGGCGCCCAGGCTGAACACCTGAAAACCACCCGAGTCAGTGAGGATCGGGCCTTTCCACTGCATGAAATCGTGCAGGTCGCCGTGGGCCTTGATCACCTCGGTGCCCGGGCGCAACCACAAATGGAAGGTGTTGCCGAGGATGATCTGCGCACCAATGGCCTCGATATCCCGTGGCAGCATGCCCTTGACCGTACCGTAAGTGCCCACCGGCATGAACGCCGGGGTTTCCACCACGCCACGCGGGAACGTCAGCCGACCGCGACGGGCCTTGCCGTCGGTGGCCAGCAACTCGAAAGACATACGACAGGTGCGACTCATGGACGATCCTCCGGGATCGATTCCTGCGGCCCCGTGGGCGCGGGATTGCGGGTGATGAACATCGCATCACCGTAACTGAAGAAGCGGTAACCCTGTTCGATGGCTGCCGCATAGGCCGCCATGGTCTCGGGGTAACCGGCAAACGCCGAAACCAGCATCAGCAGCGTGGATTCAGGCAAATGGAAATTGGTCACCAGCGCATCGACCACATGAAAGGGTCGGCCAGGATAGATGAAGATATCGGTATCGCCGCTGAACGGCTTCAAAACACCATCACGCGCAGCGCTTTCAAGCGACCGCACACTGGTGGTGCCCACCGCAACCACCCGGCCACCGCGCGCCCGGCACGCCGCCACGGCATCGACCACATCCTGGCCGACTTCCAGCCACTCACTGTGCATGTGGTGATCTTCGATGCGCTCGACGCGTACCGGCTGGAAGGTGCCCGCACCCACATGCAGGGTCACGAACGCGGTCTCGACGCCCTTGGCGGCAATCGCCTCCAGCAGCGGCTGGTCGAAATGCAGCCCCGCCGTGGGCGCCGCCACAGCACCGGCACGCTGGGCATACACGGTCTGATAACGCTCACGGTCCGCGCCTTCATCAGGGCGATCGATATAAGGCGGCAGCGGCATATGCCCGACCCGGTCGAGCAACGCCAGCACCGGCTCGGCGAACGCCAGCTCGAACAGCGTATCGTGGCGGGCAACCATGGTCGCCTCGCCACCGCCATCGACCAGGATCGCAGTACCCGGCTTGGGCGATTTGCTCGAACGGACATGGGCCAGCACGCGATGGCTGTCCAGCACCCGCTCGACAAGGATTTCCAGCTTGCCGCCGGAAGCCTTCTGGCCAAACAGCCGCGCCGGAATCACCCGGGTGTTGTTGAACACCATCAGGTCGCCAGGGCGCAGATGCTCCAGCAGGTCAGTGAATTGACGATGCGCCAGGGCGCCACTGGGGCCATCCAGGGTCAACAGGCGACTACCGCGGCGCTCGGCCAGCGGATGACGCGCGATCAGGGCATCGGGAAGATCGAAGGTAAAGTCGGCAACACGCATGATGGTGGGGGGTCGTCCAGCAGGGCCGGGAAGTTTAGCCGGTTTGCCCTGAATAGTAAAAAACCCTCAAAAATCATGGTTGACCGAGCGTCGAGTGCTCCCTATACTTCGCGGCCATTGAGCCCTGATGGCGGAATTGGTAGACGCGGCGGATTCAAAATCCGTTTTCGAAAGGAGTGGGAGTTCGAGTCTCCCTCGGGGCACCAAACAGCAGCACCTCCAAGTCAACTAGCAGACTTGGATATAAAAAACCGGCCAGTTGAGCCGGTTTTTTTATGGGCGTCTTTTACCCCTTTGCTTCTTGATGACGCGTTGCGGCGCGACAGTCTGCGCATGTCCAGTGTTCTTAAAGACCCCTTCGCTAGCAAGACGGATCGCCGCCCGCTGCTCCTCCAAGCTAATGAACGCCCCCTGAACCAACCCCGCCCGCCCCATCAAGATTCCCTCCACCCCGCCGACATAATTTGCAATATCCAATGGCTACCATCCACCCGCGATGCCCCATTGACCCCTTCACACCGGACCGTGGTAGCCATAATGAAAATAAAGAACAAACTCGTCCTGGCCTTTGTACTGGTGGCTTTCATCCCTGTGAGCCTGGTTGCCGTGATTTCAGTGCTGAACATCCGCTCGCAGGCGGTCGATCAGTTCATTGATAGCAGCACCCGTGAAATTCGTCAGATCGACGGCAATATCCGGCAGTTTTTCGACAGCACCCAGCACAACGTCGACCAGATGGCCGCCGATCCGCAGTACACCTCGGTCGCCAGCCTGAAGAACTATCAGCCTGCCGATGCGGCCAGTCAGCCGTTGCCAGCTGCGGCCAAGCAGGTGATCGATGCGTTTGCCCGCTATGGCGAGACTCATCCGACGGCGGCGATTCTGTCTATCGGGCTGGAGGACGGCACTTATGCCAAGTGGCCGGATGATCCGCAGTTGTCCAAATATGATCCACGTGGCCGCCCTTGGTACAAAGCGGCCATGGCCAGCCCTGGCAAAACGGTGCGTACACCGGCTTATTACTATGAGAAAGACGCCGTGGCACTGGTTGGCAGTGCGCGGGCGATGCTGGATACCGCTGGCAAACCCAAGGGGGTGTTTGTCGTCAGTGTCTCGCTGAAAAACCTCACCGAGCTGGTCAAGAGCATCAAGCTGGGTGAAAGCGGCTACGTGATGCTGATCGAAGACGGCGTGGTGCTGGTCGACCCGCGCGATCCGAGCCATGGCTTCAAGCCGCTCAAGGACCTGGGCGAGCCGTATGCCAAGCTGGCGGCCACGACTCAGGGCTCTACCGAGGTCGAGATCAACGGCGTGCGCTACATGGCTAACGTCTGGACCTCGCCGGGCCTTGGCTGGCGCTATATCGGCCTGATCGAGCATCAGGAAGTCATGGCGGCGGCGACGCATATCACCTACCTGATCGTCGGCATCGTCGTGGTCCTGGTGCTGATCTTCGCGGCGTTGGCAGCAGCATTTGCCCGGGTGATCGTCAAACCGATCGGCCAAGTCAGTACCGGTTTGCAATCGATTGCCGAAGGCGAAGGCGATCTGCGCCGCAATCTGGACGTGCAGGGCAAGGACGAAACCGCAGAGCTGGCCGGCTGGTTCAACAAGTTTCTCGCCGCCATCCGCCAGTTGATTCAGCACATCGGTGCGGCCTCGGCCAATCTGCAGGACGCTTCGCGGGTCAACAGCGAAGTGGCCAATAATATGGATCAGGCGGCGGGCCGTCAGCGCCAGGCCGTTGAGCTGGTGTCCACCGCGTTCAACGAAATGGTCGCCACTGCCAACGAAGTCGCGCGGGCCTGCACCACGGCTGCCGGGTCGGCGGAGAGCGGGCAAAGCCGGGTGGCCGAAGGCAAGCAGCAGATCGAGATGAGCACCCAGCATGTCAATCGGCTGGGCCGACGCCTGAGTGAGTCGTCGCAGGCGATGGTCGAGCTTGAGGAAGGCAGCCGCAGCATCAACCAGATTCTCGGCACCATCCGTGCGATTGCCGAGCAGACCAACCTGCTGGCGCTGAACGCCGCGATCGAAGCCGCCCGTGCCGGTGATCAGGGTCGCGGCTTTGCCGTGGTGGCCGATGAAGTTCGCGCGCTGGCCAAGCGCACGGCGGACTCGACCGGCGAGATCGATCAGTTGCTTAGCACGTTGGGCGGCAAGACCCAGGAGGTTTCGCAGAAGATGCACAGTTGCCTGGAGCTGTCGCAGGCCAGCGTGGCATCGATTGAAAGTGCGCGCGACAGCTTTGAAGGTATTCAGTTGTCGGTCAACGAGATCCGTGACCAGAACCTGCAGATTTCCACCGCTGCCGAAGAGCAGCACAGTGTGGCTGAAGACATTAACCGGCATATCCAGCAGATCTACGACGAGGCAAGGCTGGTGGAAAGCCTGGCGCACTCGGCGCAGACCGACTCCGGCCGCTTGTCGCAGTTGTCTGATGAACTCAATGGACTGGTGGGGCGCTTCAAGTCCTGAATCTAAGTTTTCGCGGCTGAAGCCGCTCCTACGGGAATAGTCAGCTTCAAATCTTGAGATGAAGACGGCGGGCTTTAAGGCCCGCCGTCAGGTGACATCACATCAACAGGGCAATCAGGATGATCACCGGAATGGGTACACCAATAATCCACAGCAATAGCGAACGCATCATTTAGCTCCTTGCCCGGTCACGACCGGGTGATTGTCAAATCAACTCTCAAGTGCGACGGGCACGTTCCAGCGCGGCAGTTTCCAGTGGGTCATCGATCCACAGCGCGCGATCACGCTGACGACCGCCCCACAGCGCCGCAAGGCTGGCAAAGAAGGCGCCGCACAACAGGGCGATGAACGTCCACAGCGCGGTATGCGCGGCGACTTTGGCAGCGGTGTCAGCGGCCTGTTTTGCCGCAAGCTTGGCGTCTTCAATAGCTTGACGAGCCTCGCCATACACTTGGTCAACGCGCTGCTCGGCCTCTTGCTGGGTCATGTTGGTGCGTTGCGCGACGAACTGCGCCAGGTAAGCACGGTCGTCAGCGTTCATCTGGCCATCACCGGCCAGGGCCTTGTTGAGGATGCGGCTGGTCACCCCTTGCGCGTCGGTCTGGCTGGCCTGGGAAGGGTCGGCGCTGCGCAGCAGTTTGTCGATGAAGTAGCCACCGTCACCCTGATTCTGGCCATCGCTCATCGCGCCGACCGCTGTAGCACCACCGGCGGCCATGGCCGCGCCCGCCGCCTGACCACCGACCTGAGCCACGCTACCGACCGTCGAAGCGACCGAACTGACCACCAGTGCAGCGGTGATCAGGGTCGCCACAGCCCAGGACAGGAAGCCGTGGCTGGTGTCACGGAAGTAGACCTCATCGCCGTGCAGGTTGGTCCACTTGCCACGCAACCGGCCTGCCAGGTAGCCACCCAGCGCCGACGCCAGGATCTGCGTCACCAGTAGCCAGACAATCGTCGATATACCCAGCGCCTTGGCGCTGACGCCCTCATCCCCCCAGGGCGACGAGAGCGCGAAGCCCAGCCCTGAGCCCAACAACAGCAAAATCATGGATAAAGCTGCCGCACCTGCGGCACCGGCGAAAATCGCCGCCCAGGAGACGCCAGACTGGCTCGCCCGGTCGGGCGCGTAGGTGGTGTATTGCGCAGGTGTGATCATGATTGCAGGCCCTTTGGCAGTGAAAGGATAAGTCCCTCACTGGTTACGACCTGCGCCTGCGCTGATGTTTCAAAATATTAATGCCTGGTTGGCGCAAACGTCATGCGCCCCCGGTTGCAGGAGGCCGGGAACCTCACTGGGCCTGCAATGTTTGCTGGGTACCGACTGTCTGATCGACTATCCGCAAGGCATCGCGGCCGCTGCGTTTGGAGTCATACAACGCCTTGTCCACCTGCTCAATCAACGCGGTGAGGCTGACCGGCGGCTCACCAAACAGGTTGGCACCCACACTCAAGGTGACCGGCAACGGTGTCGGAAAGTGGTCTGTCGCGGCCTGCTGAAACTGCTCACGCAAGGCACTGCTGATGGCCTCGATGGACTCGCAAGACGCATTGCTCAGCAGGATCGTGAACTCATCCCCGCCCAGACGCGCCACCAGATCGCCTTTGGGCACCAGCGCACGGATCATCTCGCTGAGCATGACCAGCAGCCGGTCGCCCGCGGCATGGCCATGCAGGTCATTGACCGGTTTAAAGTTGTCGATATCGATCAGCAGCAAGGCGCCTGGTCTGGCAGCCGAAACGTCGCTGAGCAGACGCACCGCCCGGGCTTCGAACGCGCGGCGGTTATACAGCGCGGTAAGCGGGTCGCGAGCGGCTAACCGGGCGATCTGCTTTTCACGCTGGTAACGCTCGGTGCCGGTCATCGACACCGCCAACAGCATGATGGCGATCACCCCCTCGACCAGCGAAATCTGAATCACATGACCGCGCAACGCCGCCAGATCGACCAGCGTGCCCGGCGCAAACACCGACAGCCCTTTGCACAGGTAGAACAGACCATGGGCCAGCAGCACAAAGCGCAGTTGCGCCGCGCCGACACTCAACGAAAGGCCATGCGGACGTAGCAGAAAACTGGCCCGCAAGGTCACGATCGAGACCAGCAGCGAGTTGGCCAGCAGCATGGTTTTCGACCACTGCGGCCCTTCAGGTAATAACAGCATGGCCAGCCACACCCCGGCCAGCCAATACCAGGCGCGCGACAGCCTGACCTCCGTGAAACGTGCCACACCGAGCAGGAACAGCCAGTGCGCCAGCACCAGCAGGCCATTGGCGAACCAGATGCCGATGATCAGGATGCCGCTGTTGCGCAGCAACGCCAGGCTACAGCCGACGGTGATGGTGGTAAAACCCAGGCTCCAGAACAGTAGCGACGAAGCGCGGACACTGCGCCATTCAATGCCCAGATAGAGTGCTGCAGAAGCTGCGAGCGCGATAGAAAGGACCAACATGGTTGTTGGGTCGAGCGCCATGGACTGCCAAGCCTGTAAGTGAGCAAAAAAAGGGAGGCGATTGTAAGCATTTGCAAGGACTTTGGCAGAGTACATCACTCGGGCAATGGCATACATAGCCCCGATCGGCTAAGCCGACGACCGACGACCGACGCCCGGCGTCGCCAGCCAGCAACCCGCCCCGGCTCGAAGATTTTCGGCTCTATGCTGTCTACTGACCCCCACCCCTCACGGAAAGCCACCATGCAAAGCAAACTGGACC
Source organism: Pseudomonas sp. LJDD11 (assembly GCF_024584215.1). Taxonomy (NCBI): domain Bacteria; kingdom Pseudomonadati; phylum Pseudomonadota; class Gammaproteobacteria; order Pseudomonadales; family Pseudomonadaceae; genus Pseudomonas; species Pseudomonas sp. LJDD11. The sequence goes on along the minus strand of NZ_JANJFL010000006.1, from coordinate 130,026 downwards.
CGACCACCCGCGACGCCATCGCTTTTATCGAAAGCCTGTGCGAACGCCAACTGATCACCTGGCCAATTGATTTCGAGTTCCATGCGACCACTGATGAAGATCTGGCCGAGACCTTCGGCCACTGGTTTGGTGGCCAGCGCTGGGCCGCGCAAGGCGACAGCTTCGTGCAGTTCGGCCAGGACGGCACCGGCTCGCTGTTTCTGCTGTGGTACTACCCCGGCCTGACTGGCACGCCGCCGGTGGTGTTCATGGGCTCGGAGGGCGAGTCGAGCCTGGTGGCGGGCAGCCTTGAGGACTTCATCCGTCAGTTGGGCTCGGGGCAGGTGTTCTACGTCGATAGCTGGGTCGAACCTGATGAGGACGATAACCAAGACATGGACTGGCAGGCGCTGGCCGAAGCGATTGATGAACGCTACGGTCTGAGTGATGAAACTGCGCAGCAATTGGCGGAACAAGCCGCTCGTTTGCACCCGGACTTTACCGGCTGGGTGGAGTCGAAGGTGGAGTACGTTTGAGCCGACCCGGCCACCGCCCCATGAGCAATCAGCAATAGGTCGGTGCATCAACCAGAAAATCTTGCTGCGGTATTTTGTCGCACCGGGCCGCAGCAGCCCTTGACAGAAAACGCCCGCCAATCCAATGGCGTCAAATGGCTATCACGCGGGCGTTTCAGCCCTATCACCTGCTATTTCAGCCACGCCAAATTTCGTCGCCATAGCCGTTAAAAAAAGATAAATGACCCCTGAACTTCACAAAGCCTAACAAGCGAGCTTTGCCTGAAACGGTTAAGGTCTGCGCGCCAGACCGCCCCCTCCTCCGTAGACAGGCTTTCAGCATGAACCTGAGAAACCTCAATATCGCCCCCCGCTCCTTGCTCTGCTTCGGCTTTTTTGCCCTGTTGATTTCGGCTTTCGGACTGTTCTCACTGTACGAGGCCTCCCAACTCAAAGACTCCCGGCAAGTGTTGCAGGACAAGGTGATGCCTGCCGTGAAGGCCATCGCCAATATTGAAAGCGACCTGCTGACCATCCGCCTTGGCAATACCAACTTGCGTACCGCCCAATCGCCACAAGCACTCCAGGTGGCCCACCAACGCATCAAGGATGGCCGCGCCAACCTCGAAGCCGATGTGAGGAAGCTCAAGCCATTGCTGACCAACCCGGATGGCCAGAAAGCCTACAGCCAGATGGAGACCAACCTGATCGCCTATCTGGGCGTGCATACGCGTTTTCTGGAACTGGTTGAGCAAAAGCGTGAAGACGCGATCAGCGCTATTACCGCGCCGGGTGGCGAACAGACCCTGGCAGCCAACCGCCTGAGCAAGGACATCGAAGAGGTCACCCGCCAGGTCGAGCTGATGACCACCCGCTCCGGCGAACGGGCCGACGCGGTGTATGCCGAGGCGCAGTATGTGACCATCGCCGCGATCATCGTCGCGCTGATTGCCACCCTGGTCCTGGCGGCGCTGTTCACCCGTAGCCTGGTGGCACCGATTGCCCAGGCGCTAAATGTCGCCGAACAGATTGCCGGCAACGACCTGAGCAAGCCGATCGAGGTGAACGGCAATGACGAGCCGGGCCGCCTGCTCGGCGCCCTGGCGGTGATGCAGCAGAACCTGCGCCACACGCTGGGCGAGCTGGGCCACTCCTCCAACCAATTGGCATCCACTTCGGAAGAAACCAGCGCGGTCACCGCTGACGCACTGCGCGGTATCCAGCGCCAGAACGATGAAATCAACCAGGCGGCCACAGCCATCAATCAAATGAGCGCGGCGGTCGAGGAAGTCGCCCGCAATGCCGCACTGGCCTCGGACGCCGCCCAGGAATCGAGCCAGTCGGCGATCAATGGTCGCCAACGGGTCAGCGAGACGGTGGCGGTCATCACCGACCTGCACCATGCGGTCGGCAGCACCGCCACCGAGATCGACGGCCTGGCCACTCAGGTACAGAACATCAGCGGCGTGCTGGATGTGATTCGCGGCATCGCCGACCAGACCAACCTGCTGGCGCTGAACGCGGCCATCGAAGCCGCCCGTGCCGGCGAGGCAGGACGCGGTTTTGCCGTGGTCGCTGACGAAGTCCGCGCCCTGGCGCACCGTACCCAACAGTCCACCGCCGAGATCGAAAGCATGATTACCTCGATCCAGAATGGCGCTGGCAAAGCAGTCAACGCCATGGGCCTGAGCCGCGAACGCGCCCAGGAAAGCCTGACGGTCGCAGAAGCCGCCGGCAAAGCGCTGACTGAAATCACCGCCGCCATCGCTTTGATCAACGAGCGCAACATCAGCATCGCCACGGCCACCGAAGAACAGGCGCAAGTCGCCCGGGAAGTCGACCGCAACCTGACCAGCATCCGCGACCTGTCGCTGCAGAATTCTGCCGGCGCCAACCAGACCTCGGCCGCCAGCGGTGAGCTGTCGCAACTGGCGGTAGCGCTGAACGCGATGGTGATGCGCTTTCGCATGTAAACCGATGCGGCTGCCGTAAGGGGCGTCAAAGCGGTTACCCTGCTGGTCCCTCAATACCAACAAGCGAGTAACCGCCCCGATGAATCTGCAATTGTCCGCAATCACTGCCCTGCTGTTGGGACTGTCCGGTCTGGTCCAGGCTCAAGAGCCGATCTCGCATCTGGACAGGGTCCAGCAAGCAGGCGAGCTGGCGGTGTGTACCACCGGCGACTACAAGCCTTACACCTATCGGCGCGCCGATGGCGAGTACGAAGGCATTGATATCAGCATGGCGCGCTCATTGGCGCAAAGCCTGGGCGTCAAGGTCAAATGGGTGCCGACCACCTGGAAGACCCTGATGCCGGACTTTCTCGCCAACAAGTGCGATATCGGCATGGGCGGGATCTCGGTGACGCTGGAGCGGCAGAAGAAGGCGTTCTTCAGCGACACCCTGGATGTGGACGGCAAGATCCCGCTGGTGCGCTGCGTCGATCAGGACAAGTACCAGACCATCGAGCAGATCAACCAGCCGGCGGTACGCCTGATCGAACCGGCCGGCGGCACCAATGAGGCATTTGCCCGCGCGCACCTGCCCAAGGCGCAACTGGCCTTCCACGACAACAACACCATCTTCCAGCAACTGCTGGATAAAAAAGCCGACGTGATGATTACCGACTCGTCCGAAGCGCTGTATCAGCAAAAGCGCTTGCCGGGCCTGTGCGCGGTGAACCCGTCGCGCTACATGCAGTACGGCGAAAAAGCCTACCTGCTACCGCGCGGTGATGCGGACTGGAAGAGCTATGTCGACCAATGGCTGCACCTGAGCAAGGCCACAGGGGCTTACCAGAAGGTGCAGAGCGAGTGGCTGGCGCTGCCCTGAAGGCTGAAAGCGATAAGCTCAAGGACCTATGATGTCATCAGATAACCATAAAAATCTCACAAGATTTTCTTGGTAGCCAGACATCATAAAGACAGCGCAACTAACCGGAAGAATGCGACACTAGAGCGCTTGACTATCATTATGAAATCATTCGTTACATAGCCGAATGACTCTGATAACATCGTACAACCCGTGATGAGCAAGCGATCAAACCGTATCGCACCTCTATGTTCGAGCCGGGTCACCGTAATGACCCGGCCGTCCCGCTGCAAACGAAACACAATGAGAGCAGCCTAGAAGGCCTGCCAGCCCTGTTCCTGAATTGTTCGCCTACCTGGCAACGACCCCGGTCGTTTGCCCACGCTGTCGTTTGCCCTCAAGAAAGCGAGCGGCAGCCAGCGTGCGAACAGTCCAGCAACCTGTCGCCAACGTTCAAGCAGAGGGTCAGATGCGCCGTCAGGCGTGTGTTAGAGCCTTGTGTCGTCCGGGATTTTCTTGTGAGCAGTCATAGGTGATCCCTACATGTTGTTAAACAAACCGACATCGCGAAGGAAGTTTCTGCTTTCCTCCCTGATTGCCTTGCCGGCAATGGGTGTGACCGTCAAAGGCCTGAGTGCCGCGGCCGCCGCAGAGATGATTGCCCCGGGCCTGGACACCTACGCCCCGACCTTTTTCAGCCCTGGCGAATGGGCATTCGTGCTCGCCGCCACCGACCGCCTGATCCCCGCCGAAGGCCGTGGCCCTGGCGCGCTGGAAACCAACGTACCGGTGTTCATCGACCAGCAACTGGCCAGTGACCTGGGCAGCGAGATCTATCTGGAAGGCCCGTTCCCGGCCAACCCGCCGCCAACCATGGGTTACCAGATCCCGTTCACCCCGCAGCAGATCTACCGCACGGCGATCAAGGCCGTGAACGCCTGGTGCCAGGAAAAACATCGCGACAACTTCGCGGTGCTGGATGCGCCGGTACAAAACGACGTGCTCAAAAAGCTGCAAAGCGGCGAAGTCGACTTCAGGGCCTATGGCGAGGACATCCTCAAGTCCAAGCAGTTTTTCGGTGAGCTGCTGGGCCACACCAAGCAGGGCTACCTGGCCGACCCGATCTACGGCGGCAACAAGGGCATGAAAGCGTGGATTGCCATCGGCTTCCCCGGTGCCCGCGCCAGCTACGTCGAATGGGTCACCCAGCACAACGTCAAGTACCCCCTCGGCCCGGTCAGTGTCAGCGGCCAGCGCGGCTGACCCCGGAATATTCGCCTTCACGCAAGCAAGGTTTTTATGGCAAACATTACCAATGACGAAGTCGATGTCGTCGTAGTCGGCCTGGGTTGGGCCGGTTCGTTGATGAGTATCGAGCTGGCCCAGGCGGGCCTCAAGGTCCGCGCCCTGGAGCGCGGCGAAGACCGTACCAACAAGGACTTCGCCTACCCCAAACCGGCTGACCAGTACGCCTACGGCGTGCGTAACAAGATCATGGCAACCCCCAAAGATGCGGCCATGACCGTACGCCACAACACCAGCAGCATGGCGCTGCCGACCCGCAAGTGGGGTGCCTTCGAACCGGGCACCGGCGTGGGCGGCTCGGGCCTGCACTGGACCGGCGTGCTGATTCGCCCGACGCCGACCGACATCAAGCTCAAGACCTACGCCGACCAGGCCTACAAAAAGGGCGTGTTGCAGGACGACATGCGCATCGGCGACTTCCCGTTCAGCTGGGAAGAGATCGAGCCGTACCTCGACAAATTCGACATGATCTGCGGCCTGTCGGGCAACACCGGCAACCTGCGCGGGCAGATCATGGAAGGCGGCGACCCGTTCGAAGGCCCGCGTTCCAACCCCTACCCGCTGCCGGCGCTGAAAGACACCCTGAACTGCTCGATGTTCGCCGACGTGGCGCGCAAGCTGGGCTACCACCCTTTCCCCAACCCGTCGGCCAACGTCTCCCAGGCGTGGACCAACCCGTACGGCAATCAGATCGCACCGTGCAACTACTGCGGCTATTGCAGTAAGTACCCGTGCCTGAACTACTCCAAGGCATCGCCGCAGACCGCCGTGATGGATGCGCTTAACCGCATGGACAACTTTGACTACAAGGTCAACGCCAACGTCCTGAAGGTCGAGCTGCACCCGGACGGCAAGACCGCCAAAGGCGTGACTTATGCCGACGCCGACGGCAACACTGTGTTCCAGCCAGCGAAAATCGTGGTGCTGGCGGGCTTTCAGTTCGTCAACGTGCGCCTGATGCTGCTCTCCGGTATCGGCCAGCCATATGACCCGGTGACTGAAACCGGCACCGTGGGCCGCAACTACGCGTTTCTCAGCAACGGTAACGCGACGCTGTTCTTCAAAGACAAGTTCTTCAACCCGTTCGCCACCGCCGGTGCCACCGGGCAGATGTTCAACGACGTATCCCCAGGCAACTTCGACGGCAACGCGGCGGGCTTCATTGGCGGCGCCAAGATTCACAGCTCGCAAGCCACCGGCGCGCCTATCGGCACCTCGTTGCCGGCCGGCACCGCCGACTGGGGCAAGGGCTGGAAAGAAGGCATGGTCGACTGGTACGGCCACTCGATGAAGGTCAGCATCACCACCACTTGTATGTCGTACCGCGACCACTACATGGACCTGGACCCGAACTACAAGGACCGCTGGGGCCTGCCGCTGGCACGGATCACCTTCGACTGGAAACAGAACGAGCTGAAACTGCAGCAGTACCTGCGCAAGATCGTCCTGGACATCACCAAGGAACTCGGCCCCGACAGCTACACCGAGAGTTTCCTGGGCATGGACTCGCACTGGGACCTGACCAAGTACGTCTCGACCCACAACGTCGGTGGCGCAGTGATGGGCGACTCGCCCAAGACCAGCGCGCTGAACCGCTACCTGCAGAGCTGGGACGTGCACAACGTATTCGTGCCGGGCGGCAACGCTTTCCCGCAGAACTTCCAGGCCAACCCCACCTCCATGATCGGCGCCATCACCCTATATGCAGCGCAGGCGATCAAGGAACAGTACCTGAAAAACCCCGGCCCGCTGGTGCAGGCATAAGGAGCGAGAAAAGTGAAATCCAAATCCCGTTCCCTATTGCTCACCCTGGTGGTGCTGGGTGTGGTCCTGGCGCTGCTCGGCTGGCTGGTCGCAGGCTTGTTGAACCGCTCCGGTGATGCAACCGCGCAACTGACCCAGCCGGTCACCCCCGAGCTGATCAAGAAAGGTGAATACCTGGCCCGCGCCGGTGACTGTGTGGCCTGCCACACCGCCCACAGCGGCAAGGAGTTTGCCGGTGGCCGTGGCATCGAGTCACCGATCGGCACCATCTATGCCACCAACATCACGCCCGACAAAGACACCGGTATCGGTGGCTGGACCTACGGTCAGTTCGAGCAAGCGGTACGCCGTGGCATCAACCACGACGGCACGGCGCTGTACCCGGCGATGCCGTTCCCGTCCTATGCACGCACCAGCGATGAAGACACCCAGGCGCTGTATGCCTACTTCATGAATGGCGTGGCCCCGGTCAAACAGGCCAACAAGGCCAATGACATTCCGTGGCCGTTGTCGATCCGCTGGCCGCTGGCCTACTGGCGCACGCTGTTCTCGCCACTGCCGGAGGATGCCGCCGTGTCGCTCAAGGTATCGACCGATGGCAAAGACCCGCAGATCGCCCGCGGTGCCTACCTGGTGCAGGGCCTGGGCCACTGCGGCTCGTGCCACACGCCACGGGCACTGACCATGCAGGAGCGCGGCCTGGACGAGAAAAGCGCGACCTACCTGGCCGGTGGCGAACTCAATGGCTGGTCGGTGCCAAGCCTGCGCGGCATGCCGCACTGGACCCAGGAAGAGCTGGTTGATTACCTGGGCACTGGCCGCAACGCCAAGGCTTCGGTAGGCGGCGAGATGACCGACGTGATCGCCAACAGCACCTCGCACATGACCGACGCCGACCTGCACGCCATTGCCGCGTACCTCAAGTCGCTGCCGGCCAGCCAGGCCACCTATCAGCACGACCCGCAGCGCAGCGCGGCCACTGCTGCCAAGCTGACCGCTGCCAAGGACCTGACCCTGGGTGAGCGTCTGTATCTGGACAACTGCGGGGCTTGCCACTTCGTGGCCGGTGAAGGCGCATCGCGGGTGTTCCCGCGCCTGGACGGTGCGACCATCATCAATGCCGACAACCCGACCGCGTTGATCCACGTGATCCTGGCCGGCACCACCACCCCATCGACCGCCCGCGCCCCCGCCGTGCTGCCAATGCCAGGCTTCGCCTGGCGGATGGACGACAGCGAGACCGCCGCCCTGGTGAGCTTCCTGCGCCAGGGCTGGTCGAACAATGCAGGTGCCGTGACGGCCAATCAGGTGCGTGATATCCGCGCCAACCTGAATGCAGGTCACGATACGGCCAAGACGACCCTGGAACCGTCGAAGCCGCAGCACTGAGCAAACATGGCCTGGTCATCTTCATGACCAGGCCATGGGTGTTGGCTGGGCAACCTGCAAGAGACTCCCTTTCTTTCGAGCAGCAAGCACAGGGCATGGCAGGAATAATGCCGATCAGTTAAGACCGGCCAGGTCCGTGGGAGGCAGCTCTGCTGGCGACTGCAGGGTTACATCCACAGCATATGTGCCGATTTTACTGGCCCTGTCCCGAGCAGAGCTCCCTCCCACAAGGCCCCAACCAGGCCCGCCGGCCTCTTCGCGACCAAGGTCGCTCCCACGGAGGTATAGCGCCTGACGAACAGTATTGGCTTAAGTTGCAATACTGTTCGCTCAGGTACTGTATGCCCCCGGTGGGAGCGAGCTTGCTCGCGAAGAGGCCGGTAAAGTCACAGCAACTGCTGCGAATGTGCCGCCGCCTTCGCCAGCAAGCTGGCTCCCACCGGTCTAACTGACCAGTATTGGCTTTAGTTGCGAAGCTGCCTATACGGCAGTGAAGGTTCTGATATCTGCGGATCCGGGCACACTGCATTTCTGAGCTGCCTATACGGCAGTGAAGAATCGGCAACGCCATTCGCAGCATCGACACCTTTTCTGAGCTGCCTATACGGCAGTGAAGTAGACACTCTGCTCTTTAAGCCTACGTTTTAAAAGAGAAAAGTGCTGATTCCGGGCCGGCAACCCTTTTTCTCAGCATCGACCTAACCCATTGATTTATGTAGGCACGAGCCTGACCTCAAAAAAGAGGGTCTGGCAGGATGGCTAGTCCTGCGCCTGCCGCGCCCACGCAAGCAACGCTTGCGGCCCCATCGGCCGGGCGATGTAGTAGCCCTGAATCTGGTCACAGCCCCATTCCTTGAGCAATTCGTACAATTCTGCGGTTTCGACCCCTTCTGCGACCACTTTGTAGCCAATGGTCTGCGCCAACTGGATGATCGAGATCACCACCGCCCGGTCCTTGGGGTTGATGCATGCATCGCGCATGAATGATTGATCCAGCTTCACCGTGGTGGCCGGCAAGGTTCTCAGATAAGTCCAGTTGCTGTAGCCCGTACCGAAGTCATCAATCGCCAGGTGAATGCCGCAGTCACGGATGCGCTCCAGATTACGGTGAGTCACCTGCGGGCTGATCATCAATGCCCCTTCGGTGAATTCAAGCTCCAGCAGATGCGGCTCGATGGTTTTCTCACGCAGCAAGCCGATCAAGTGCTCGACGAAGGCCGAGTTGGCCATATCGGCGGCCGAGACGTTGATTGACACCGGCCAGTCATGCCCCAGCGCCTTCCATACAACCACTTGCTCCAGCGCATGATGCGCCACCCAGAGACTGATCTTGCCAATCAGCGGGGTCTTTTCCGCCAGCGGGATGAACTCACCGGGGCTGATCAAACCAAGCTCCGGATGCCGCCAGCGCAGCAGCGCCTCGACGCCACACATCCGGCCCGTATGGGTATCCACTTTGGGCTGGTATTCCAAAAAGAACTGGTCTTCGCGCTCGACCGCGATGGTCAACGAACTCAGCAAGGTAAACGCACGCACTTGGGCCCGATCCAGCTCTGGCTCGAAGTACACCCAGCCCTTGCCCTTGTGCCGGGCGTGGTCAGCCGAACTGACCAGACAGCGCAGCCAGTCTTCATGCCAGTCGCCACCGCAGAGCCGTAACATGCCCAGCCCGGCCCGCGGTTGCAGAGGGATACCGGAACATTCGATCGGCTGCTCGATTTCTCTGGAAAGCTGATCGATCAAGTCTGTGATATCGCCGTTGCCCGGCACCATGAAGCCAAAGCGCGTGGGGCTGATCTTGTACAGGTCGCGCTCGCCAATGATGGCCTTGAGCTTGTCCTTGAGCAGCAACATCACTTTGGCTGCAAAGGGGTAGCCCAGCGACTTGACGATTTCATTGAGGAACGCCGGCGAGATCATGTCGGCAGCGATCACCGTCAGCGGCTCGTCACGGTTGCGGTACGCCTCAACGTCTTTTTCGAACTTGAGGCGGTTGAACAGGCCGATGGTGGCGTCAACATAGCTGGTTTCGCGCAAGTCGCGGATGCGCAACATGACCACTTTGGCTATTTGCTTGAGCATGGTCTGTTGCTCAGCATTGAGGCTGTCACGCGGCTGGGTGTCGATGATGCAGAACATGCCCAGCGGCACGCCATCGCCAGTCACCAATGGGTAGCCCGCGTAGAAGCGAATACCCGGATCGCCCTGTACCAACGGGTTATCGCGAAAACGCCGATCACTGAGCACATCAGTGATCTGAAAAAAATCATTGGTCAAGATAGCCCGCGCACAGAACGAGTCGATCAACGGAGTCTGCCCGACACTCATGCCCGACTGGGCCAGAAACCACTGGCGGCTGTCTTCAAGAATCGAAATCAGCGCAATCGGCACATCGAAATGCACGGTGGCCATCTGAATCAGCTCATCGAACATCTCATCCTTGATGCCCTCAAAACACGCCATGGCGTCCAGCACGTGCTGGTGCAGCGGTTTGGCTGAGGATGCGTTTGCTTCGTCCTGCACTTACAGATACCTCGTTAACGGGTGCTATCAACTGACACTCTAACGGCAATTGCTGACGCCCCCGACAAAAAAGCGCCCAAGGGTCAGCGTATCCTGAGCAGAGACAAGATTCGACACACTCCGTCGGTTACCCTACTGCCTCGCTGCGCTTGTGTGCCTGCGTAACGCAGCAGGCAAGGACCCAGCAATGAAGATGGTGGTAGTCGGCGCGAATAAAGGCGAACCTGAAGAACCTGGCTTACCCAAAAAACTTCACCCGCCGTTCATCCAGGTTTGTATATAATCGCCGCTTCCGTTGGGGAGTAGCCTGTCAGCGAGCAATCGCTGGCGTTCGTATCAACATTCTCGGCATGTCAGCCGTGGTACGAACACCTTTTAGGTTGGTGAGACCAGCGACATTGCACACGCCTAAAGCCGGGCGCGTTGCCGTGTCGTTGACTCATAGCCCGGCTGGACGTAAACCGTGACCCCGTTTGCCCTTATCTTCCTCGCTCTGGCCATGTCCACGGACGCTTTCGCAGCAGCCATCGGCAAAGGCTCCGCACTGCACAAACCCCGCTTTCTCGAAGCCCTGCGCACCGGCTTGATATTCGGCGTCATCGAAGCTATTACCCCGTTGATTGGCTGGGCCATCGGCCGCGCCGCGTCAGTATGGGTCGCCGACTGGGACCACTGGATTGCCTTCACCCTGTTGATCGGCCTGGGCCTGCACATGATCTACAACGGCCTGAAAGACGACGGCGAAGAAGAACAGGAAAGATCCAGCCAGCACTCGTTGTTCATCCTTGCCGTTACCGCCGTGGCAACCAGCATCGACGCCTTGGCAGTGGGGGTGGGCCTGGCATTTGTCGACGTGAACATTCTGATTGCCTCAGCGGCGATTGGTCTGGCGACGCTAGTGATGGTGACCATCGGCGTGATGCTTGGGAGAGTGCTCGGCACGATGGTCGGTAAACGAGCCGAGATTGTCGGCGGCGTGGTGCTGATGATTGTGGGCGGGACGATTCTGTTTGAACATTTGACGGCTTGAGCCTCATAGAATCCCCCAGTAAACAGGGGGATCCATACAGCCAGGGCTCTATCGGGTGATCAATTGATAATCGACCTGATCACGTCTTTATTCTGCTGCTGTTGCCCCTGCGTCTGCCGTTGGGGTTGTTGCTGCTGACGCTGAAATTGCTGCATCTGCTGACCCTGACGAATGATGTCGTCAGTGCTGCTGCCGGAAGATGCGTTGAACGCCGGGCGGTTGAACGCATTCGGCGGAGCGACATAGTTACCTGAGTTCTGTGCCCGCTGTTGCTGAGCCGCACGCTCTTGAGCACGCTGACGTTGCTCGCGAACAGCTTGCTGCTCTTGAGCAAGCTGTTCGCGCCGACGCTGTTCTTCAACGCGCTGCTCACGCAACTCCTGAGCCTGACGATCCAGCTCTTCGCTTCTGCGCCGCGCTTCAAGCTCGTCCTGAGCCGCTTGCGCGCGGGCCTGCTCCTGACGAGCACGCTCGGCGGCGGCCTTTTGTGAGGCTTCGGCTTGTAGCCGGGCCTGCTTGTCATCTTCGACCTTCTGCAGTCGGGCCAGGTCGGCTTGCGCCTGTTGCTTGAGACTCAGGGCACGTGGTTCGTTGCGGTCTTTCTGCAGTGCGCTGTCGGCATTGTCGATGGCGCAGCGGTAGTCTTTTTTACCCAGGCAGTTCTTGCCGGCCGCAATGGCCTGCTCGATCAGTTGCTGGTCATGCTTGTTGCCCAGTTGCTGCAAGCCATAAGCACCTACCCCCAAAACAGCAACGAGGGCCAGGCCGATCTTGCTCATGCGCCGCTTCGGCGGCACAGGCGCCGCAGTATCGGCTGCTGGCAAAGGTGCTGGAGCTGGAGCTGGAGGCGGCGGTGTCGGCGCTGCTGCGGCAGGTGCCGGTGCAGGTTGAGGAGCAGGCGCAGGCGCCGGGGCGGATGTTGCCGCAGGCACCGGGACTGGCGCAGGCGGCACCACTCGCAGAACCGGCGCAGCACGCGCCATGAGCGTGCCGCAGAACGGGCAGTGATTCACCGGCCCCGCCAGTGGCTGGGCACACATGTTGTTCAGGCAGGCAGCAGGAAACTGCAAGGCTTTGGCTGTCTCAGACATGGCTCAACTCACTGGCGGTGGCGGTGGAATGCTGGCTGCCGCTGGCGGGCCGCCGACCGGTGGCTGGAACAGTGAGGCCAGCTCAACGATTTGCCCGGCGCCTTGCCAACCGGCCATGCCCTCACGCCACAACTGGCTGTCGCGGGTTACCTGGCCGCTTTGCACGTACTGTTGCAATTGCGCGGTGGTGTACGGACCGTAGGTGCTGCCGGCCACACTCAAGTGGTAGCTGTATTGCGGCAGCGCAGCGGGTGGTGGCGGCGGTGCGAAGCCGCCCGGGGCCGGCGGTGGTGGCGGTGCGGCAACGGCTGGCGCAGCGACCGGCGCGGTTGCGGGTGTCTGGGCATTGAGCAGGTTATCCAGCCAGCCCTCATTGAAGAACTCATTGCGCACGCTGATTTTTTCAGCGTGTTCAGGATGGACTTCGTCGTGATAAACATCGGCACGTGAGCCGACCACAAATTGACTGAATTGCCCCAACGCCGCCTCTGCACTACGGACCAGATGGTCTTCCTGACCTGGAACCTGACGCTTGAGGCGCGCCTTGTATTCATTTTTGAGCAGTTCGGCAATCTTGAACGGGAACGACTGAAACGACTCGGAGGCGCCCTGCTCGTCAATACGCTTCTGCGCCTTATAGGCACTGCGGCTCATCTCGTCGAACACCACGACCAACGCGGCAACCTGAGCATCGTTGAGACGCTGGGTGCGGCTGCGCACCTGATTCTCTATGTCACCGCGATGCACCGGCTTGAAGCCGCTTTGGCGAATCGAGAACTCATCACCGATGGTGAAGTCTTCTTTATCGATGTAGAACTCGTACAGGTTGTTGTCCAGGCGCTTGAGCACACCCAAGGCAATGGCGTGCAGGTAGAGCTTGAAGTCTTCTGCAAACTGCCGGTATTGCTCTTGCGTAAACTGGATGGGTTGCACGAACTGACTGATGCGCTTGTGCACATGCAGCGGGATCGCGGTGCTTTCCTTGCGGTAGCTGGCCAGGTAGGTCGGCAACGGGGTCAGCGCCGGCATCGGGAAGCCCGACAACTCGGTGAAGCAGATCAGTTTGCCCGGCGTGCCCGACTCGACAAACTGAATCTGCCCGGCGTTCAAACCGGTGCCTTGTGGCAGGCACTGGCCGAGCATCGCACCGTAAACCCGCTTGAATTCGCTGGCGTCGTTGACGCCGATCAGGCAGGTGTAGCGGTCTTTGTTGATATTGAAACCGCCAGTGAGGTTAAGCGGCGTCCACGGCATGGCACGCTGCAGCAACTGGCGGAATTTCTCGCGCTGCTCATCCGGGTTCAGGGCGCCTAACGCGGCCATCAGCGGGTCAGCGGCCGAAGCCTGCCGGGGCAATTGCTGTACCGATTTGTTACGCAGTTTCGACAGCAACTCTTCCTGGCCTTCTTCGGTCTGCAGCTTGCCGAACAGCACTTTGGAACCGCCAAAATCCTTGAACGCGTCTTTGGCCCACTCACGCACGTCCGGGTTTTCACCCATGGCTTCTTCGCTGTTTTGCACCAGCGTCAGCGCAATCAGGGTGGCGTGTTCCTCCTTGATGCTGGCGTCGATCTTGGCGATATCGGTGTCGATACGTTTGAGCAATTGGTTGACCGCGTTGCGGCCATCTTGCAGGCGACCGACAAAACCATTCCAGACCGGCTGGCCGTTGTGGTCCACCGACTCTTTACGGCCCAGCCACTCGGAAACATCACGCAGCAGCAACGCAGCTTCGCGGGCCGCGACAAAGCGGACATAGAACAACAGGCTTTCGCGCAGGGTGTCTTTGATCTGTCCCAGAACCGTGTCGGCCTGTTTGTCTTTACCACTCAGGCGGGCAAACAAGCCCTTGTCGGTAGTTTCCTTGAGGCGCTCGAACTCACGTGCCAGTTCGGCAGACTCAAGCTTCTCGGACAGTTCGCGAAAGCGCGCGGCGTTCTTTTCCAGCGCCGGGATAATCCCGCCGCCCTCGTTTTCCAGACGGTCCTTGAGCATTTCGACCAAGGCCAGGGTGTAATCCAGGCCACCGCGCTCGTCGTCGTCCAGACGGCGGAACAGTTTTTCCGGCAAGGCATCTTCGCGGGTCAGTTCAGCCAGTCGCTTGAAGCGATTTTCACGAATCCGCACTTCGTGGTTGCGCTCGGCGCTGTCCACCGAGCTGCCCTTGGTGTCGCGCTCCAGCTGCTGCTGGATTTCACGCACATGGGTCAACCACTGCTCTTTATCCGCGCCACCACTTTGCAGGCGCTCAAACAAAGCTTCGACTTTCTGCTCGATCTGGCCAGTGACGCTGATGTCACCGTCGACCTGCAACAAGTCGTCAGCGATCTGATAATGGGTAAACTCACCCGTTGCCACAGTCAGCTCAACACGCGACAGAAACTCGGGCAACTCGGTGAACGTGCGCGGGGTCACGTTGAGCTGTTCTTTGAGAAACTCATCGCGCTCTTTATCGGTAGGCCGGTTGCCGCCGGCAGCCGCACTGGCCACGCCGAAAAATGCCTTGAGCATCTGCTGCACCTGGCGGCACAAGCGCACGTTCTGCCGAGCGTCGATGCGAGTGTCCAGCGTTGCCTGGCCAATCGAGGAGTAGCTGCACGGGAAGCGCAACTCGGTGTTGTCACCGTAGTCCTGGGGCAGACGCACGGTATAAGAGCGGATCTTGTGCTGGTTCTGGTTGACCGCGATCGAGCGCTTCTTGTTAGCGAAGTCCTGCGAGGTGAAGTCGGTGAACAACACGTCAGAGAGCATCTCGTAGATGTCTTCCTGATCGCTGGTCTTGGCCTGGGCGATGTTGGTGTTGTCGATGATGTAGACATCATCGTAAGGGCGCGTGTCGATAAACAGGTTATCGGTGGCGTCCCAGTGCTTGAGCAATGGATTGCCGCGCATGCAGGTTTCCAGCTCCATCAACGCCGCATAGCCGTTAGCCTGCACGCGCTCGGTGTTGTAGGCATGAAAGCCGCCGGGCAACACAAAAAACAGATCGACCTTACCGGCGATGTTGCTCTCTTTAAGAATCGCCTTGGCCAGGTAGCCCATGTCCAGAAACGAGCCCGAACCGGTGCCGCCAGCAGCAGAGCCGGTGATCACGATGCGGATCTTTCCAGGCTCGATTTCCAGCCCGAGTTTTTTCAGTTTGTCGGCCTGGGCACCGATATTGCTCAGCAGGCGGCCGACCTTGTCGCGCAGTTTGTCGCGAATGGTCGGGTACTTGTCGAAGAAGTACAGGCGCGACAAAGCGCGAATCTGCCCGGCGCCCTTGGACGGGTCGATGCCCAGATGGCGGATCTTTTCCGGGGTCAACGGAAACCACTCGGCCACTTCGCGGTGCCGGTTGAGCTCGTCGATGGAGTGGGTGTACTTGCTCAGGTTGAGCTGCTCGATGATCTTTTCTTCCGAGGTGAAGCTCACCTGCTCGGCCAGCACGTCGGTTTTCACCGACTTGCCGTCCTGAGTGACTTCGCCGGAATCGAGGTCGAAGTTGACAAATTGCACCACCGGGAAATCGGCGATCTGCTGCACCTGGCTATTGCCGCCCCAGATGGCATTGAGAATACGCCGGCGCACGCGGATGTTGACCTTCATCCCCGTACCGCCAAGGGCGATGAACAGCGTCGGGTGAATCTTCTCGACGATGGGGGTCGTTGCCGTCGCGCCGGTTGGCTGTGCAGTGTCGCTCATTGAAAACTCCATGTGCCCGGGCCGGGCAGGCCGAGTGGCTCGGCATTGATCCAGATATTCAGTACAGGCAACCACGGCCGCAAGATGCCGTGGTCATGGCAAGCGCTTTGCTCAGCGCTTGGCTGAGAAGGTCATCAGCCAAGCCACCAACGAGATCGCTGCCACAGCACCGAGCGGCGCGAAATACAACGGCGCCAGGAACTGGCCCGAATTGATCACGGCAAGCACGGCCATGGCTGCGACCATCAGCAACCCCAGGAACAGAAACCAGGCCGAGGCGTTGGCACGGCTGGGCGCCACGCGCTCACGCACCCGCCAGTTGGCGTAAGCGTTCTTGATCACGAAGAAGATAATCGCCAGCACCACCAGCACGGCAACGCCAATCAGCGCATCGCGGCTGTCGACTTTTTTCGGTCCCAAGTCCAGCGGTACAGGCGCGGCAAGAGTACTTGTGGTGGTTGCCGGAGCTGCTGCCTCGGTAGTGCTTTGGATCGGGGCTGGCAGTGCGCTGGTCTGGGCCATTTGAAAAACTTCCTTGAGAGACTTGAGAGTGAATTACTTGAGACGCACAGCGATATCAGGGGCCTGGTCTTGCAGACGCGCACCGAACAGGCCACGTTTCAACGTTGCGACCTTGTTCTGACGGGCGTCATAGACACCCACACTGGCAAACGGTTTGAGTGGATAAGGCTGGGTCATGCCTTCCACGGCAACGGTGAACGTTTTCTTGCCGCCCAGCATGGCGAGCAGCAGCAACAAACCGATCAACAATGCCACGAACAAGCCAAGCAGCAATAGCACAGGCCCCAACGGGTAGCTGACTTGCAACACGATTGGCAGACGCGTTGCCGAACTGCTGGCGTCGCTTGAGGGCACGAACACATCGGGCAAGGCATCACCGGGAAACAGTTCGTTCATGCGTTTGACGAAATCCTGAGAAATGCGCAGTTGCTGCTCGCTCAAACGCACTTCAATGGCGCCAGAACGCTGATAGCCGCTGGAAAAAATCACTTCACTGGACCATTGAGACGGCAAAGGCGGCAATTGCAGGCTGATCGCCAACGGCGCGGAACGTGCGCCGGGCTCAAGGTCACTGATGCGCGCCAGCGAAATACTCGACTGCAAGGCTTCGCCCGGCATGTCCAGCGCCATGTCGATCTTTGCATCGTGAATCTGGTAGGGGTTGAACTGATTCTCGAACTGCCCCAACAGCACCGCCGTTTTAGGTGAGCTGTCGACCTTGATATTGAGCACCACCGTCTGCTGATCAGGCGCCAGCTCAGCACTGACGTCCTCGGTGTCCTGCACACCAGTGGGGATGAAACGCACCGCCGATCGCGTCAGTGGTTTCAGCCGCACATGATTGTCATTGAGCAGGCTGGACAAGCCCGGCTGAGCCAATACCTGTTCCAGCGCAGCACCGGCACTCTTGCCATAGGCCAAGGCATAGATCATCAGGCCATTGGCTTGATAGTTCGGACCTTTTACCGGCATCTTCTGTGGGAACGCCGCAATCCGGCTGATCGACTCATCCTTGTGCAGCAAGTCATAGAACTCGCGATTCTTGAGCTGCGTTTCACCACTGTTGTTCGGGCTGTTCTTGTTGTTGGTGATGATCCACACAATCCCTTCACGACCCTCAAGGCCGGTGGTGATTGCTGCCAGCAACGCTTCCTTGAAATCGGTGTCTGCGTAAGCGCCGCCCGACTTGCGCGCCAGGTTCAATTGGTTGACGCTTTCAGCCAGCTTGCCGTGGGTACCGGGCCCCCTGTAAGTCCATTGCGGCGAGGGGTGCGAGTTGTCGGCCTGGTTAAAGCCACCGACCACCACTTCGCCGTCACCCGCCGCCGTGGCCGCCAGTTTGATGACCAAAGGCTTGAACGCAGATGCCGGGTCCAAGTAGAACGGCTCCATCCAGCCGGAGTTCTGTACCAGAAACACTTGGCGCAGCGGCTGCGCGGAGACCGTGGCGCAGGTCAACGCCAACATCAGCGTAGCGGCGCGAAGCATCAGCTGTTTCATTCGGCTTTCCATCGGTAGAGCGCTCCACTGGAATCGATGTACAGCCACATCGCGTTATCGAAAAAGAACCATTGGGCTTTCCAGGGTTCGCTGACCAACGCCTTCAAAGCAAAACCAATGCCGCCAACCTGATCAAGCCGATATTGCACATCGGCTTTCTGCTCACTCTGGAGAAACTCATCCAGCGGGCGGCTCTGCTGGGCTCGCATCGACAACAGCAGGCGCTCAGCGGTGAACTCGACAAACGGATACACCACTTCGCGGGTCGTGGGTTCGAGGTTTTCGTCGTGTTCATCCCATGGCCGTTCCAGGCGGATGTTGTATTTAAAGCTCAGGTGCCCGGTGCCCAGCCGATAGCCCTTCACCGGACGGGACGGGTCGGTTGCACCGACATCCAGTTGCAGATAGCTCAGGCGCTCATCGCTGGACACTTGCTGCCACAAACCACTGCCATCGCGAAAAGGCGGGCCTTGCTCAGGGTATGCCGTGGCGCCATCTGGCCAAGGATGCCATTGGGCTTGCACGGCCATGCCCTGACGCAGGCTCAAATAACCGTGTTCACCAATCCACAGCAAACGTCGTGAAGAAGGATCGCGCACGGGTGCTGAAAGCCGGGTCATACGCTGCGGATCAGCATCAGCGACCGGGTAGTGCTCCCAGCCGGTATTCGTCGGGCTGACCAAGCGCACGCTGCCATCGCTCATGACCAGCGGTAGCCAGGCACGATCTTCCAGATCCCCAGGCCCAGCCAGTGCCCGGCCCTCTTTACGCTGGGTCCGGTACTTGAGAGACACCGGGTCGACCTTTATCAGGACCGCCCCCTCTTCACCGCCCAAAAACAAGGCGTTGGTCCCATCAATGGCAAGCAGGCTGACTGACCAGGCCCAGTTCTCCAGCCGAGTACGCCCGATTGGCACACTCTCGGCATGCAGCTCTTGCCATTTACCCGCGCCGCGTAACCACAGAAACAGGCTGCCTTCACGACCCAATGCGAACAACGCATCGCGGTAGCCGCCCACATTGGCGACAAAGAAGTTCAAGCCGTTCTTGCGTGGCAGTTCGATGATTTCTTTGCTGTCGTTGAGATCGCGAGCGCCGCTGTGCTGCAAGCGCTGGAACACGCCAGACACAATCTTCTGCGCCATTGCGCACTGGCCATCGGCGATCACCCGCGAGCCACTACCGTCACCATAAGGCGGCAGCCAACAGCTTCGGGCATTCCAGGCAGGAGCAGGCAGCGGCTCGCCGCTACTGGGGCAGAACTTGAAGGCTGCGGGCAGGTATTGACTGGAAGAACCGGGTGCCAACCGGGCACCGGCGAGATAGTCCAGATCGACCAGGCAATCGCCAGTGTCTACGCCAGCGATGCTGCGCAACGAGAAACGGCCATCAGGGGTTTGCTGCCAGATCTGATTACCAAACGTCCAGGTGTGCACACCGTCCTTTGTGGCTGTATCCATAAATTCCTGCTTTGCACTTGAGCCAACCGGCCAGCCTGAACATCAGCGCTGCCAGCGATAGGTAGATTCGGGTGTCATTTGCGAAGCGGTGACAACGCGATAAGTAACAGCATTTTGCCAGCTAATCATCCAGCAAAACAATGCCATATCAAGGATGCAGGCCGCGCAGCAGTGCGCAACAGGCTCACTTGACGTTGCCTGGTTGCCAGGTCGAGTTGGGAATCACAATGTTGCCGTCGGCCATCTGGCGATAGAGGGTGTAAGGCAACACGACGGTGTCGAGCACTCCAGATATTGCGCCATCAAGCAGCACACCGGCCAGCAGCCCGCCACTTTTGTCAGTGTTGCTGGCCGGTTTGGCGTTCAACTGGCAGAAGTTGTAAGTAACACCGCTGTAAACCCGGGCGATCTCATCGCAATGAGTATTGAGTTTGCGCAGTTCGCGGCCACTGTACTCATCATCACGAAACACTGTATTGATGGTGCCGCAACCACTGAGCAGCAGGATTGCCAACCCTAAAATTCCTTTTCTCATTCCTGTATCCCTGTCATCGGTAGATGCTCAAATTGCTCTGTTCGCGCTCATTACTTGCGAACGTAAAGGCGGCATCCTAACCCACAACCCTGTGCACCATCAGCCATGGCGCTGTTCAAGTTCCATCAGTTCTTGCTCGATGCCGTCCATCAGCACCTCCCAGTCGGCCTGGGTTCTTTGCCGGGCATGGCCTTCGATGGGGAACAGAAAATCCACGATGCCCGGCCTGACCGTCCCCTTGGTTACCGGCCCGAAGAACTCTACCGTCAGCGCCCGCGCCAGCATGTCGAGTTCGGCGGCGTGATTGACCCAGCGCCAGTCGTCACGGACCACCATTTTGTCGAGCAGGATGCATTGCTTCTTGAATGCCCGTAGCGCAAGGCCAAAGGGGCTGACGGCCAGCTGGGCGATGAGTCGCGCGTGATCGGATGCCATCCGCTGCTCGGTGGCGGGGCCGAAGAACCACTCATTGAAACCGATCTCGATTTCGCGAAACGCCACATTGGCGTCCCAGATGATGCTCAGGGTCTTGTTCTGCCGGATATCGCGCTTCCAGGTGCCATAGGCGGCGAAGGCAACGCCGGCAATGCCACTGACCGCCAGCGCCCCGATCACTGCCGAGGCCGAGTCGACGACCGCATAGGCCTGGCCAGAGCCGGCGCTGAGCATGGCCGCGCAGACCAGCACGATGAGGGCAAGACAAGCACTGTAAAACCCGAAGGCGTAGGGGTCTTTCATGATTGCACCGAGCCGGTGATTCCCAGTGGCGGGTGGCGTCAACCGCTCAGATGACTGAGCTGAGCCTAGCCAAACTTCACCCGCTTCGCCCTGCCACGAGGCATTGATGCGACGGCAGGACAGGTTGAACCAATATCTTCATCCGGCTGCCCAAACAGAACCGGTAAGGTGTCGGTGCTTACTTTTTTCGATTCACAAACAACAGGATGTGTTGAACGCCTATGAAACATACTCTCTGGCTCGGTCTGCTCGGTGCATTTTCCCTTAGCGCTCACGCGGCCTCACTGGACGTCCCGGTCAATATCGTCAGCGCCGATGGCGCGCCTAAAGCGGCCGGCAGCGTGCATGTCGAAGAAACCCAGTACGGCCTGCTGTTCACCCCGAAACTCAGTGGCCTGCCGGCCGGCATTCATGGGTTCCATGTCCATCAGAACCCGAGCTGCGACGCGGCCGAGAAAGATGGCAAAAAAGTTGCCGCTCTGGCAGCCGGCGGTCACTTTGACCCGGCCAACACCGGCAAGCATTTGGGCCCATACGACGACAAGGGGCATCTGGGCGACCTGCCGGCGATCTACGTGACCGCTGACGGCAAGGCCGAGTACCCGGTCCTGGCCCCACGTATCAAAAAGCTCGACGAAATCAAAGGCCGTGCCTTGATGGTCCATGCCGGTGGCGATAACCACTCTGACCACCCTGCCCCGCTGGGCGGTGGCGGTGATCGTTATGCCTGCGGCGTGATCAAGGGCTGACGGGGCGGGGTGGCGGGCTATCTGGCTCGCTGCCCGTCTGCCAGACCGATACGGCAGAAACAGCTTGTGGTGGCTGGACAAACCTACCAATCTTTCCTGGACGCTTCAGATCAGGAAGACCTCAGGCATGAAACCCGGCAAGCCCATCACCCGTGCGTTCTGCATCGAACTGCAGCAAGAGCTGACCATCGTCGATGCACGCCGGGAATATTTCTCCCAGGAACCGCCGCGCAAGCGCTTCGAATTCCTGTGCTCCAGTGAAGTGTGTAGGGCCCAGGGCGTGAAAGTCACCGGGGTGCGCTATGACGTCAAGCCACAGGACAACCCTACCTTCGTGGCCGCACACTTTCGTGCCAACCCGCACCATCAGCATGATCGCGCTTGCGAGTGGGTCGATGACAGCGATGGCGCCCAAGAGCCCGATGTCAGCGAAAGCCCTGACCCGCAGGTGCGTTTGCGCCAGGCGCGGCGCAAGCTCGACGACAATATCGACGTGTTCGACCCCAGCCTCAAGCAGCCGCTCAAGGAGCCTTCTGGCGCCGTGCCAACCGGCAAAGCAGAGGACCGGCCAGCCGCGCCTGAACCCGTTGGCCAGGTCAAAGAACCTGCCACGCCGCGTTACAGCGAAACCCGCACCAGCAATCTGGAGCGATTGGTGGACTTTTACCGTCAGGCCCGGGCTGAATTGAGTGATGAGGATTTCAAGCAGTTGACCTTGCGCGTTGCCGGGCAAGGTGAAATCACCCTGCGCTCGTATTTCCGCCACATCAAGTACGCCCATGAAGGCGACAACAGTCGGGTGCTGTACGGCGGCGGGCTGGTCGATGACAAGCGATACGGCAAGGGCTTCAAGTTTCAGTTCTATGACCGCCTCGATGGCAAGCGGGTGACGTTGTATGTGTCACCGGCGCAGATGCAGGCCTATCGCTCCAGCCGCTACATCGAGGAGCTGCTCAGCCATGCCGCTGAGGTGAAGTTCTTCACGGTCTATGCCTTGGGCACGCTGGTGAAAAGCCCGTCGGGCAAGAGCTTCAGCCTGGAGCTGGACGACTTGAGGCATCTGGCGATCATCCTCGGGCCGGCCAAAGAAGAGGCCACGCCAGACGCCTGATAACGCCCAATAAAAAAGGGAAGCTTGCGCTTCCCTTTTTGCTACAGCCGGTTCAGCGACTCAGACCTTGACGATCCAGCCTGCTGGCGCCTCAACGTCACCGGACTGTACGCCGGTCAGCTCTTTGTAGAGACGCTGGGTGACCGGACCGACTTCGGTCTCGCTGTGGAATACATGCAGCTTGTCTTTATAGGAAATGCCACCGATTGGCGTGATCACCGCGGCAGTACCGCAGGCACCGGCTTCCTTGAACTGGTCGATCTTGTCGATGAACACGTCACCCTCTTCGACCGTCAGGCCCAGACGGCTACTGGCCAGCTCCATCAGCGACAGACGGGTGATACCCGGCAGCACCGACGGCGAACGCGGGGTCACGAACTTGTTGTCAGCGGTGATGGCAAAGAAGTTGGCCGAGCCGACTTCTTCGATCTTCGAATGGGTCTGCGGGTCCAGGTAGATGCAATCGGCGAAGCTGTTCTTCTTGGCTTCGGAGCCTGGCAGCAGGCTGGCAGCATAATTGCCGCCGACCTTGGCCGCACCGGTGCCCTGTGGGGCGGCACGGTCGTAGCCGGAGATCACGAAGTTGTTCGGCTTCAGGCCGCCTTTGAAGTAAGCACCGACCGGAATGCAGAAGATCGAGAAGATGAACTCTGGCGCAGTGCGCACACCGATGTTGTCACCCACACCAATCACGAACGGACGCAGGTACAGCGCACCACCGGAGCCGTAAGGCGGGATGAAGTGCTCGTTGGCCTTGACGACCTGCTTGCAGGCCTCGATGAACATGTCGGTAGGAACTTGCGGCATCAACACACGCGCACAGCTGCGCTGCATGCGTTGGGCGTTCTGGTCAGGACGGAACAGGTTGATCGAGCCATCCTTGCAGCGATAGGCCTTCAGGCCCTCGAAGCACTGCTGGCCGTAATGCAGGGCCGTGGAGCCTTCACTGATGTGCAGAACGTTGTCTTCGGTCAGCGAACCGGCTTGCCACTCACCGTTACGCCAGTAGGAAAGAAAGCGCTTATCGGTCTTGATGTAGTCGAAACCCAGCGTGTCCCAGTTGATGCTCACTTGACTCATAACGCCCTCTTTCATTTAGCAGACTGCCTGGACGAGTCAGGCCAATGCCGTATTCTGCCAGAACTTGCGGGTCTGTCGACATTCAGTCATAGCAGTTTGAATTGCGCACCCTCAACCAACCGGTACTGCTTCGGCTGCCTTGCGCCGCCGGATGTAGGTCAGGAAAGCCTGCAGGTCCGCGCTGCACAGGGTTCGCGCCACTGACTTGACCTCATCCACCGGCCAGTCCCACCAGGCAGCCTGGAGCAGTTCTTCGCGAACCTGCTCTTCGAAACGCCAGCGGATGAACTTGCACGGATTGCCGCCGACCACCGAGTAAGGCGGCACATCACGGGTCACCATC
Source organism: Pseudomonas sp. LJDD11 (assembly GCF_024584215.1). NCBI lineage: Bacteria > Pseudomonadati > Pseudomonadota > Gammaproteobacteria > Pseudomonadales > Pseudomonadaceae > Pseudomonas > Pseudomonas sp. LJDD11. The sequence continues at coordinate 105,897 of NZ_JANJFL010000006.1, read as the reverse complement.
GCGCCGGCCGCCACAATGGCGCCATGGCCGATGGTCACGCCGGACAGAATCACAGCATCGGCGCAGATCCAGCAGTCGCTGCCGATCACTACATCGCCCTTGCTGGGCGCGTAGTCCTTGATGTCTTCAAGCTTGTCGATCATCGCCGGAAACGGATACGTGGTCAGCCAGTCAGTACGGTGCTCGCCGCCCAGCAAAATCCGCACACCGTCGGCAATCGAGGTGTAGGAACCGACCTTCAGGACCGTGTCATCGCCAAACTCCAGCACCTCGGGGATCCCGTAGGTGCCCACACCGACGGTATAACGCGGGTAGCGCAGCCTGATCTTTTCCGCCGACCTGTCCAGCTTGTCCATGCTGCGCAGGCGCTTTCTTGTTTTTCGTTCTTTGAGCAGTTCAAGGAATTTCATGGGGCTCCGGGGATCTTGAACACAACGCTTACCAATGTAGAACCAGACGCTTGAAACGTCGCCAGGTGGTGCGGTTCATGTGCTTGAGCGGGATCGAGCGCAGCAGGCTCCAGGCATGACGCTTGTCGGACACCACCGCATACTTGAGGGCCTTGTGCAGCGCTAACGTGCGGCCGTGCTGATACTCGGGGTGATCGCGATAAGGCTCAAGCGCTCTGAGGTCGGCATCGAGCAATACCCGGTATTTGCGCGACAGGTTGTTGGCATGCCGGCGGTAACGGGTGACAACCACCGGCAGGACGTCGATCCGATAGCCTTGCCGGGCAATGCGCAGGGTTATCTGGAAGTCCTGGACCTTGATCGCCGGGTCGTAGCCATCGGCTTCGCGCAACGCCTGCATGCGGTACAGCGCCGTGGGCGCACCGACCACCACGGCACCACGGACGATCTCGTCGAAGTGCTGACGCTCGATGTAATCGCGGCTCTGCGATTTGATGTCGTTGCCAGCGCAGTCCATGTAGCTGATCAGCGCACCGACGCAGCCGACCTCGGGATGCTGGTCGAGGTACTCGGCGCGGATGCGCACTGAAGACGCCAGCATGATGTCGTCCAGATCAGGGGTGGACACATAAGTGCCTTTGGCATGCTGCAGCCCGTGATTGAGCGCGGCACTGACGCCCTGATTGGCCTGGGTGTAGAGCTGGAAAGGATATTTGCCCTGCAAGGCTTGCAGCATGGCAATGCTGTTATCGCTGGAGCCGTCATCGACGATGATGACTTCGAAATTTTCGTAGTCTTGGGCGAAGATGCTGTCGATGGCAGCTTCAAGATACTGCTCGGCGTTGTAGCAGGGGGCGATGATCGAAACCAGAGGCGCCTGGGTGGCGGCCTGCTGCGGAGTGGAAGTCATGAGATCACTTTGTTCTTGGCACGCATACTGACAGCCTGATCAATCAGAGGCTGATTGTACCGGCACAACGTTAGCAACTTTTTACAAACCCGATACATGATGCGGCAATCGGTCGGTTTTTGCCATTGCGGCTGGCCAGGGCCCAAACAGCAGGCATAAAAAAACCCTGTTCAAGAACAGGGTTTTTTGTACCGCTCAGGCAAGCATCAGAACGCGTAGGTCACCAGAATCTCTTTGGTTACCTGAAAGTCCACCGACATCATCACGCTCAGCGCGGTGATGGTGACGATGGAGAACACGAACAGCTTGCGTGCCCAAACGGTGTCATCAGCAGCCTTGTAGCCTTTCCAGGCCATATACAGCCAGTACATGCCCAGACCGGCAGCGACCGCGAGGTAGTTCAGGCCGGCGTAGCCGCCAACCGTCAGCATCAGGGTCGCCACCAGAAACGCCAGGATGTACAGCAGGATATGGCGCTTGGTCACCAGGATGCCACGCTTGACCGGCAGAACCGGGATCTTCGCTGCACGATAGTCGTTGAAGCGGAAGATCGCGATGGCGTACGAGTGAGGCATTTGCCACAGGCTGAACATCACCAGCAGGGTCAACGCCGCAAAGTCGAAGTTGTTGCTCACTGCGCAGTAGCCGACCACCGGAGGCATTGCCCCCGACAGGCTACCGATCAGCGTGCCGTGCACCGACTTGCGCTTGAAGTACAGGCTGTACAGACCGACATAGATCACGAAACCGATCACTACCAGCAGTGCCGACAGCGGGTTGGCATAGGTATACAGCAGCCACACGCCCAGCGCACCGAGAACAGCTCCGTAGGCAAGGGCCAGTTTCAGGGACACAAGCCCCTGAACCAGAGCCCGCTCACGGGTGCGCTCCATGCGCTGGTCGATATCGCGGTCAATGCAGTTGTTGAATACACAACCTGAAGCCACGACCAGGGAAGTACCGAGTACCGCCGCCAGAAACACGACGAAATCGATATCCCCCTTGGACGCCAGGAAAAAGCCACCTGCCACCGAAAGCACGTTACCGAAAATGATCCCCGGCTTGGTGATTTGGATAAAGTGCTTCAGTGACATCAGTATTTCCTCACTGCGCCATCATTTCGCGGTGGATGCTGAAGATGATCCACACCGACAGGCCCACCAGGAACACGATCACCAGCGCAGTGAAGACAAACGCCATCACGTTGTTGCGCTGAGCAGCCGAGAAGTCCAGGTGCAGGAAGTAGCGCAGGTGAACCAGAATCTGGATGATCGCGAACAGCATGATGATCCAGATAGTGGTGTCTTTCGGCAGAACCGGCGACATCACCAGGGCGAACGGAATGGCAGTCAGGATGATCGACAGCACGAAGCCGATGACATAGTCCTTGACCGAACCGTGACCCTGCTCGTCGTGGGAGTTATGCGAACTAGCCATTTACAGGGCCCCCAACAGGTAAACAATGGTGAACACGCCAATCCAGACCACGTCCAGGAAGTGCCAGAACAGGCTCAGGCAGCTCAGGCGGGTCTTGTTGGTGTTGGTCAGGCCCTTTTTCTGGACCTGATACATCATGATGCCCATCCAGATCAGACCGCTGGTCACGTGCAGACCGTGCAGACCTACCAGCGAGAAGAACGCCGACAGGAAGCCGCTGCGGCTAGGACCGTAGCCTTCGTGGATCAGGTGATGGAACTCGTAGACTTCCATCGCGATGAACGCTGCACCGCACACGAAAGTCACTGCCAGCCAGCGCAGGACACCACTCTTGTTACCTTTGTACAGCGCCAGCATGGCAAAGCCATAAGTGATGGAGCTGACCAGCAGGAACGCGGTTTCCACGGCCACGAACGGCAGCAGGAAGATGTCCTGGCCGGTCGGGCCGCCGGCGACGCTGTTCATCATCACGGCGTAGACCGCGAAGAACGATGCGAACAGCACGCAGTCGGTCATCAGATACAGCCAGAAGCCGTAGATCGTCATGCCACCACTGTCGTGGTGTTCGTCATGCCCGTGATCGTGGTCGTGACCATGGGCTCCGGAGTTGATAGCAATGTTCGACATGTTAGACCTGTTCCATCGAAGACTTGGCAGGAGTGTATGCACCTTGGGCCGCCAGGACCTTGTGATGCTCAGCTTCGATACGCGCAACTTCCTCGGCCGGGACCATGTAGCCCTGGTCATCACGTGCAGCGTGAGCAACGAAGACGGCGATGGTTGCTACCAGGCTCGCACCTACCAGCCACCAGATGTGCCAGATGAAGGCGAAACCGAACACGGTCAGCAGCAGACCCATGTACATGCCGGTCGCGGTGTTATTAGGCATGTGGATCGCCGAATACTTGGCCGGAACCTTGTAGGCAGTACCGTTGCGCTTGGCTTCGGTGAATGCGTCGATGTCATCAGCCTTCGGCAGTTCTGCGAAGTTGTAGAACGGCGGTGGCGACGAAGTGGACCATTCCAGGGTGTGGCCATTCCATGGGTCACCGGTCAGGTCGAGGTTCTTGTTGCGGTCGCGGATACTGACGAACAGCTGGATCAGTTGCGAAGCGATACCGGCAGCGATCAGGAACGCACCGAACAGAGCAACGTTCAGGTAGATGTTCCACTCAGGCATATCGGTCGCGTTCAGACGACGGGTCATGCCCAGGAAGCCCAGCGCGTACAGTGGCATGAAGGCCACGAAGAAGCCGCTCAGCCAGAACCAGAACGCAGCCTTGCCCCAGCCTTCGTGCAGCTTGAAGCCGAACGCTTTCGGGAACCAGAAAGCGAAGCCTGCGATGTAACCGAATACCGCACCACCGATGATCACGTTGTGGAAGTGAGCGATAACGAACAGGCTGTTGTGCAGCACGAAGTCAGCGCCCGGGATGGCCAGCAGAACGCCGGTCATACCACCGATCGAGAAGGTGATCATGAAGCCCAGGGTCCACATGATCGGCGCGGTGAAGCGCAGACGGCCCTGATAGATGGTGAACAGCCAGTTGAACAGTTTCACACCGGTCGGGATGGCAATCAGCATGGTCGCCAGACCGAAGAAGGCGTTGACGCTGGCGCCCGCACCCATGGTGAAGAAGTGGTGCAGCCAGACCACGAAGCCCAGTACGCAGATACCGCCCGATGCGTAGATCATCGACTTGTGGCCGAACAGACGCTTGCCGGAGAAGGTCGAAACCACTTCCGAGAACACGCCGAACGCTGGCAGTACCAGGATGTAAACCTCAGGGTGACCCCAGGCCCAGAACAGGTTCACGTACATCATTGGGTTGCCGCCCAGTTCGTTCGTGAAAATGTGGAAGTCCAGGTAACGGTCGAGGGTCAGCAGCGCCAGACACGCAGTCAGAATCGGGAACGAAGCCACGATCAGGACGTTGGCGAAGGTGCAGGTCCAGGTGAAGATCGGCATGTCCATCAGCTTCATGCCAGGGGTGCGCATCTTCAGTACGGTAACCAGGAAGTTGACGCCTGTCAGCGTCGTACCCAACCCTGATAGCTGTAGTGCCCAGATGTAGTAATCGACACCGACGCCAGGGCTGTATTGCAGCCCGGACAGAGGCGGATAGGCAACCCAGCCGGTCTTGGCGAACTCACCAACACCCAGAGAGATGTTGATCAGCAGCATGCCGGCGACCAGCAGCCAGAAGCTCAGCGAGTTCAGGAACGGGAAGGCAACGTCACGCGCACCGATCTGCAGTGGCAGAACGATGTTCATCAGGCCGGTGAAGAAAGGCATCGCCATGAAGATGATCATGATCACACCGTGAGCGGTGAAGATCTGGTCATAGTGTTCAGGCGGCAGGAAGCCTTCGGCGCCATTCTGCGCCATGGCCAATTGGGTACGCATCATGATTGCGTCGGCAAAACCGCGCAGCAGCATGACCATGGCGACGATGATGTACATCACGCCGATTTTCTTGTGGTCGACCGAAGTCAGCCACTCGGTCCACAGGTAACCCCACTTCTTGAAGTAGGTGATAGCGCCGGCCAGCGCCAGACCGCCAAGGGCGACCATGGCGAGGGTCACCATGACTATCGGCTCGTGGTACGGAATCGCTTCCAGACTTAATTTGCCTAACATTGTTTACTCCTCTGCCCCAGCAGCTGAATTCTTGCTGTTTTGCGCACCATCGGTACCGGTGACTTGCTTATCACGGATGCTTTGCTTGCTCGGCCCGTGGTTCATGCCCTCGTACTTGTCGATGATGACCTGGAACAGATCAGGGGTGACCGAGGAATAGAGTTCTACGGGGTGACGCTCGCTAGGTTTGAGCAAGGCTGCGTATTCAGCCGAGTCAAGCTGCTTTGGTGAATTCTTGACTTCCTTGATCCACGCCTGGTAATCGGCCTGGCTGGTCGAGATCGCCTTGAACTTCATGCCGGTGAAACCCGCGCCACTGTAGTTGGCGGAAATACCGTTGAACTCGTGATTCTCGTTGGCGATCAGGTGCAGCTTGGTGTGCATGCCCGCCATCGCATAGATCTGGCCGCCCAGACCCGGAATGAACAACGAGTTCATTACGCTGTCAGAGGTAACCTGGAAATTGATCGGCGTGTTGGCCGGGAAGACGATGTGGTTGACCGTGGCAATACCCTCTTCCGGGTAGATGAACAGCCATTTCCAGTCCAGCGACACCGCCTGGATGACCACCGGCTTGACCTCGGACTCCAGCGGACGGTAAGGGTCCAGCTTGTGGGTCGAGACGTAGGTGAAGTAGCCCAGGAAGATCAGCAGGATGATCGGCACGCCCCAGACCGCGACTTCGATCTTGGTGGAGTGCGACCAGTCAGGCGTGTACTTGGCAGCCTTGTTCGACGCGCGATATTTCCAGGCGAAGATGATGGTCATGAAAATGACCGGGATCACCACGATCAGCATCAGCAGCGTAGCGATAACGATCAGGTTGCGTTGCTCGATACCCACCTGCCCTTTCGGATCGAGCAGCGGAAAGCCATCACAACCACTGAGCAGAAGCATACTGAACAGGGCCAAGTAGCCAAAAAACCTGGGGTACCTATTTTTACTCATCTCACGACCTCTAAAAGCAGCTTTCGCGGTGCTGTTGGGTTTCGACCGCCAACACTTCACCCTGCCAGTGCCGGCATGTTTTTTTGAATTGAACAAGGGCCTGCCAGAACGCGGTAGCGAAACGACAAATCCGGTTTAACTTGGATTCTTATCTTGAACGGCTGGAGATCACCTGCCAGGCAGAATAATCACCTTAAGCGCGGCCATTCAGTGCGCTTGGAGGCCAGCGTTGCGCGGCTAATTCAGAGTACGAGCAGCGCTCCCGGCCTCAAAACAGCTAATCGCCAAGCCAGGCTGGACGATAACTGCGGGCGATTGTAGATACGTAAGTTTTTATTGACTATGCCTTATTCTGCAACAGTTAATCTCAGAATCGGTAACAATTGCAAATTTTTGTTGTCCCGATCATGAAAAATGCCTCGTTCTACGAGGCATTTCTAAACTAAAGCCCTTGTAAACCTTGAGGTTTACGCCGGTTACGTACGATCCCCAGAGGGACCAGTATCGCAGTAAGCACGAATGCTACCAGAGCCCACTGCGCCAGCGACAGTCCCAGAACCGGCGGATAAGGTGTGGAGCAGAAGCCGCTGACCTGAAAGCCTAGGGGAAACATCGACGCCAGGGGGAGTCCGTCGACGATCGGTTGCAGGGTGTCGATTCCACAGCTTACCGCCGGGTTGGCCAGTACCCAGACGTGCCGGCCAGCCGCCGCAATGCCGCCTATTGCGCTGAGCACCACCAGCGCTTCGAACAGGGTCGTGCTGCGCCGGCCGGGCATGGCCGCGCCGATGAAGGCGAACAGCGCGATCAGCAGCAGCGCGTAGCGCTGCAGGATGCACAGCGGGCAAGGCGCCTCGCCCAATACGATCTGCATGTACAGCGCGCCGCCGATCAGCGACAGGCAGATGATTCCCAGCAAGACCAGAAAGCGCTTTTCGCGCTTCAGGTACAACATGTTGTCGCTCATTCACATACCTTTTCAGTTGTTAGGCCACGGCTGCCAAGCGCTCTGGGGCGCCCTGGAACAGCCGATGATCGGGGGCAGGCGCCCGAGACTCAAGGCCCGGGCCGCCATACGGGAAGATTTGCCGTCCGGATGGTCGCCGCCCTGCGCCTAAGGCACCCGTGTGGCAGACCAGCCGGCCGATAACGAATTCCTTCCTTATATATAGAAGGCTGCGTCCTTTTGTCGCACGAGCATTTGCCTGGCAAGCCATTGCGGTGAATTGTCACACCCCACGGCAAGCTCGAAAAACTGTGCGCATTTGCCGCAGCCAAACCTGGCTGGATAACCATGCGCCCTATTGTCGCACGCGCTTCTATATATAGAAGGATGCGACCATTTGCCACACGGCACCGGTCCGATATTTGACGTCAATAAAGTCCAACTGCCACTATAGGTTCCATGCGCCTGCGCTTCTACGGCAAAATGCCAAACCGTGAAACGCCTCTCAGGCCAGATCGCTGCGGGCGACTATTCTCTAACAGAGCTCAAGAGGGTCGCTGGATCATAACGTCAAGACCCGCATCGTTCGACGATATCCATTTGCCATAAGGTTCCTATGTCCACCAAGCACGCCCGTGCAGATTCTCTCTCGCTGCTGTTGTTCACCTTGCGCAGCGGCAAGCTGATGGCAATCAACCTGTTGAAGGTCAGCGAGATCATTCCCTGCCCGGCCCTGACCCATCTGCCCGAATCCCACCCGCACGTAAAAGGCGTAGCCACGTTGCGCGGAGCATCGCTGTCGGTCATCGACCTGAGCCGGGCCATTGGCGAGCGGCCATTGGCCGATCCGGATGCCGGCTGCCTGATCGTCACCGATGTGAGCCGCAGCAAACAGGGCCTGCACGTCCAGGCGGTGAGCAAGATCGTCCACTGCCTGACCACCGACATCCGCCCGCCACCCTACGGCTCCAGCCGTCACTCTTTCATCACCGGCGTCACCCAGGTCGATGGCGTACTGGTTCAGGTGCTCGATATCGAGAAGGTCATCCATGGCATCGCACCGGCGCAGATCGTCGTCGAGCCCGATCAACTGACCACTCATGAAGTCGAACTGCTCGGCACGGTACAAATTCTGGTGGTCGACGACAGCCAGGTCGCCTTGCAGCAGTCGATCATCACCCTGCGCAATATCGGTATCGAATGCCGCACCGCGCGCAGTGCCAGAGAGGCCATGGATGTGCTGCTGGAACTCAAAGGCACCTCTGGCGAAATCAACGTACTGATCTCCGACATCGAGATGTCAGAGATGGACGGTTATGCACTGACTCGTACCCTGCGTGAAACGCCAGACTTCTCTGACCTGTACATCCTGCTGCACACCTCGCTGGACAGCGCGATGAACAGCGAGAAAGCCAGGATTGCCGGGGCCGATGCGGTGTTGACCAAGTTCTCTTCGCCCGAACTGACCCGCTGCGTACTGGAAGCGGCCCGCACCGTGAATGCCCGCTGAGCACTGCGCCCGGCCAGCCGACGAAACCTTGCTCGGGCGATCCAGTCTAACGCCCATTGCCAATGAGCCTGGATGGATGCCATGAGAACCGTTGTGTTGTTACTTGCGACCCTGACCTGTGGGGTGAGCCAGGTCCAGGCCTCAAGTCCTGATGCCTGGCAACAGCTGGACAAGACCGAACGAGCCGCCTGCCTGAAGACAAGCCAGTTGCAAGACGTCAAAGTGCTGGGCAAACAGGCCCGTTTCGACGATCAGGTTGGTTATGACGCCCTGCTGCTGCAAGGTCGCTATCCACAGAAGCACATGAACAATCGCAAAGGCCTGGAGCTGTGCCTGTATCACCGCCAGTCCGGCGAGGCCACAGTCACTGAGTGGGATAGCGTCGAGAAGCGCTGACAGGCGCTGGCATATAACTTGCCTCATTCATTGCCAACCAAAGGTTGAGCGTACATGCCTGCACGCTCAGCCCAAACGCTGGTATGGACGACTCCTGGCGCGATGAATACCCGATTTTCCTGCGTCGGCTGCGGCAAGTGCTGCACTGACCACCATGTCCCTTTGACCCTCAGCGAAGCCCGGCAGTGGGCTGCTGACGGCGGTGCCCTGATCGTCCTGACTGAAGGTTTTCTCGAAAACGGCTATGGAGTTGACCAAGCGCAGTGGCAGCACGCCACGCGCCGCTCGATTCTGGTCAACAGCGGCGCTGCCCGAGCGTATATAGCCATCACCTTCGCGGCCTATAACGTCGGACCTTGCCGGAATCTTGACGCGCAGCAGCTGTGCCGTATCTATGAGCGCCGGCCACTGGTGTGCCGTATCTACCCAATGGAGATCAACCCGCATATTCCGTTGCGTCCACACACCAAGGATTGCCCGCCGCACGCTTGGGAACAGGGCCCGGAGCTGATTGTCGGCAATACCCTGGCCGACCCGCAGTTGCTTGCCCTGATCGAACAATCCCGCCAGGCCGACCGCGATGACATTGCGGCCAAGCGGACCGTGTGCCAGCTGTTGGGGATCAATACCACGGCGCTCAAGGGCAACGGGTTCGTCGCTTATCTACCGGAGATGTCCGCTTTTAGCGCAGCCCTCGAAGCGGTTCACAGCGCCGATGCAGTCGAGCAGACAGCGGCCGAGTGGCGCTTTCATGTCGCCGGCCAACAGGTCAGCGACACCTTGCAACAGGCCGGCGCCCGGCTGGCCGCGCCCGAAACGCCGCCTTACCTGTTCATACCTCTGGCAACCTGAGTGCGTTGTCCGCCGCAGTCATTTGTAATACAAATCGATCATCACCTCAGCGGCAAACGGTCCCGGCACCGGCCGCGGTGTCTGCCAGATCAGTTGTGCATCGAAATCGACCTGGCTGGAGGGGGTTCCCTGCAACAGGTCGGTCAGGTGAAACGACTCGTTGTAGCGTAACGGCTGACCGTCGGCGGCCCGCACGATGCGAATCCCCAGTGAGGCATTGTTACCCGGCACCAGCAAGTCCTGCACCAGGCTGCCGGTGACCGGGCGAAACCGCGCATCGAGGCTGAACGGCGAATCACAGCTGCGATTGGTCGACAGGGAAAACGATCGCTGATCGAAGACCTTGCCGACCACCACTTGCTTGATCGGCAGCGCGCCGAACTCCAGGCTGGCCGGGTAAACCTGCAATTGCGCATCGCAGGCAATGAAGCGCAGCCCGGTCAGATTGTTCAGCACATAACTGAGGCTATTGCCCGCCCCGCTCTGCGGACCACTCTGCGCGCCGAGCTGAAACACCCGGTAGTCCGGAATGTCCGCCGGCACGCCAGAGACAGGCGTCGCACCGAACTTCTGCACAAATACCGAGAAAGCCAGGTTGAAACGGACCCTGGGGCAGGCCTCTATGTTGGAGTCGCCTTCATGGCAGACCGGTAAAACCTGAGCGGTGGCGATTCGCCCGGAAAAGTGATCGGCACCGCCCACGCTCAACCCCACGCGAATCCCTTGGCCGACGTTCAGGTTATCGGGGTTCAAATGCACGAACACTTCCTGGGCCACCGCCTGCTGGTCTTCGCGGGCACATTCGATCAGGACGCTTTGGCGTTCGGAACGCCAGACCACCTCGCCATGCGGCAAGGACTCGGGAATCGCCACGGTACTGCCCAGATCGCCGCGCAGAACCGGCGCGCCGGAGCCCTGCACGCTGCACACCAGAGCAAAACAGGACGCCGGGCTGAGCAACGCCAGCAGGACAACGGCACGCAAGCGCCGCGCAGCAAAGAGAGAATCGGACATCAGCAGTCTCCTGCCATCAATGGAGTATCCAGCAGCCGCGCACTGAAGGCGGCCTGGCCGGTCGGTTGTGCGCAGTAGTCACGCCGACCGCCGTAGTCAGTCAGCGCCTTGAAGGTCAATTGGCGAGCTACGTGCGGCGGCGTCGGCCAGTCGAAGCGTTGCCCCGGTGCGAGCAACAGGTAGTCGCGCACCGCGCGGCCATCGAGTTGCAGATCCAGCAGCGCCACATGAAAAGCCGTGGGGTTGCTAACCTGCAGACGTGCTCTGCCCGCCACCTCATGGCTGAGTGACCAGCGCAATGCGGCGGGCGCCAGCGCCGGGTCGCCGGGCAAACCGGGCGGACGATGGAATACGTTGATCCGCTGGCGCACCGCGATACTCAATTGCTGCCCGGCCTCGGAACGCTGTGGTATCTCCAGAACATAGAGATGGACCAATGACTCACGGTCTGTCGGCATGCCCTGGCCCTGATACAACACCCGTAATTGTTGCCGCCCCAGGCCAGGCAGACGCAGCAGCGCCGGGGTCACGACGAAAGGTAACGGGCGGTCTGAGGCAACAGCCGCTTCATCGCTGCTGCCCGGCAGCGCCAGCCAGGCTTGCAGCAGCACCTCCTGGTCGCTGCGGTTGTGTGCCTCGATACTCACCTCGTTACCTGCACCAAGGATCAACCGTGTGCCGAGCAGCGAAACCGTGGCCTGGGCAGGCACCATCGCGCACAGGCCCCACAGCGCCAGCCAGCGTTTGAGGTTCATTGGCAGACCACCTTGACTCGCTCATAAGCGCGCTGTGCATCGCGGGCCGGCAAGCTGAACGGCGCCGCGCAACGCTGGGTCGACCAGCGCACATACAAGGTGCCGCTGTCCTGTTCGCTGAGCACCAACGCCTGGCTGGTCGGGTCGACAGTCGCCAGCGTCCTGCCCTGCCCGTCCTCGACCGTGGCGCCCAGCGGCAGGCGACTGCCATCGGCGCGCAGCAGTTCGAACTGCACACGGCGCCCGAGTGCGGCCTTGAAACGCAGCACCGGCACCGCACCGCGAGTCGGCACCAGTTGCCCGATGGCATTGTCCAGATCGACATCGGCACCCAACTGGCGGGTGTCCAGATTGACCCAGTTGGTGCGGTACGGCTGGGCATAGGGCAGAACCGCATAACCGTTGCCTGAGGTTTCGACCTGACGCCAGGACGCCAGGCTGGCGCCGCTGACCTGCGGGACTTCGATCAGCGCAAAGGTTTCGCCCAGCGCCTGCCCAAGGTTGAGCCCACCGGCATGCGCCACCAGCGAGCCGCTGGCCCCCAGCAGCAGACTGCGGTAATCGCGGCCCTGACTGTAGCCGGCCTCAAAGCGGCCATAGGGTTTGAGGGTGTTGAGCTTGGCGGACCCAAAGCTGCCGGAACGACTGTCATGCCCGGCCTGCACCGAGTAGAACGTGTCGCGTTCCTCCAGCACTTGACCATAAACCCCGGCCTGGGTGTTGTACTCGCCCTGGCTGTCGCGCAACGCATTGAACGACAAGCGCGATGCGCGGGCGCTATCGCCCAGCGGCAGCGTCACACTGAGCGAAAGCCGATTGTCGTCACGCCCCTCGCCAAAGCGGCTCCATGCCTGGGTCCGTTCCAGCGACAGGCTGTAACTGAGGTTGCGCCACACCGAGTTCCACGCCAGATAAGCCTGGCGAGTCTTGCCCGGCAGGTTCCAGTAGCGCTGCTCCGAAGCCGTCAGGCTCAGGCTGGCGGTAAACTCAGGCAGGGTCTGGGTCAGGTTGACCTCCAGCCGGTCTCTGGCCCGGCCCACCAGCGCAATGCCGGTGCGCTCGTCCAGTTCCTCAACGTGCTGCCCGAGGCTGCGGTAATGCTCGGTGCTATAGCGATAACCGGCCACCGCCAGGGTCGTCGCGGTGACTTCCAGAGTATTGGCATAACGCACCCGCAGGCTGTGGCCCTGACGCTGTTGGTCGTGCACCTGACTGGCCGAATGAGTCAGGTCAGCCGACACCGCGCCCAGTGGCGTATTGACGCCCGCGCCAAGATTGACGGCACGGTAATCTTCGGCCCACTGCACACCGCCAAAACCGGTGATCGCGTCATTCACGCCGTAGATCCACGCCGCGCCGAGAAAATTTGGCGCCTGCTCTGCGCCGTCGTAGTTATCCACTTGCCCGCCACTCACGCTGTAACGAAACGCTCCGCTGGGCAGCATGATCGGCAGCGAGGCATAGGCTTGAGTGAAGCTGCGCCGGCGTCCGTCAGCCTCGATGATGGTCACCTGCAAGTCGCCGTTGGAGCCGCTGGGGTAGATATCGCTGATCTCGAAAGGCCCTGGCGAGACGTTGCCGCTGTACAGCAAAAAGCCGCTCTGGCGCACTTCGACTGTGGCATTGCTCTCTGCGGTACCGCGAATGACCGGCGCATAGACGCGCTCGCTATCAGGCAGCATGCCGTCATCGGACACCAGCGCTGCGCCCTTGAAACGCACGCTGTCGAAAACCTGTCCTTCACTAAAGGTCTCACCCAGGCTCAACTGGCTCTTGAGCGAGGTGATATCGCGCTGGGCAAAGGTCCGGTTGCTACGAAACCGGTAAGGCTGGTCGCTGCCATGCACCAGTGATGACTCATTACGCAGCCGCCAGGCTCCCAGGTTCAGACCGTTGCGCAAGCCCAGATACTGTTGTTCGCTGCGCTGACCACGCTGGCTGCGTGCGGCGGCACTGAAGGTGTAATTGACGAACCCGACGGTTTCGCCCTGATCCCATAGCTGTGGCGATACATAACCGCGACTGCTGCGCGCCATTAATGCCTGGGGCACGCTGATGTTCAGGCGCAGCGCACCTGGCTGGTAGTCGATACGGGCAAACTCGACCTGGCCGCTCAGGTCATAGCAGGCTTGCTCCCGCGCTTGCCGCGACTCCTGGTCCGCTGGCAACTTCTGCAGGTCCAGACCGAAGTCACTGAGCATCTGCAGGGTCAGGCAGGGCTCGACGCGACCGCTGCGCGGGCTGCGCACGAACTGAACGTCGCGCCGCCCGCTCAGGGCGCGATTGACGTGAATATCGACCCGATAAGTACCGGGCAACACGGTGCTGGAGCGCAAAAATTCTTCGAGGTCCGGCGGCTGGTCACTGCCCTGGATAAACGCGGTGTTGAAACGCCCCGCTTTGGTATCACCTTGGGGTTGCGCCGCCCAGGCACTGAACGACAGGCTCAGGCCCAGCCCGAAGCCGATCGGCAACGGATGGTGTGACAAAGACAGCCCGGCGACAGACCTGGCCAGGCGTTTGACCGGGCCGCGCAGCGCCCGGGTTCTGAATCCCTTGTTATTCTGTGTGAGCCATTCCATTAGCTGTTGTTCACTCTGTTTCAAGATAACCGGTGCGTCGCACTTCCTTGTTCGGCAACGAACACATGACAACCGAGCACTCGCAGACATCAAGGCTCAGCGAATAGGCAGCCCATGGCCGCCGCTAACGAGATTCGAATTTTCTGGCCTGGACGCCCTCCCCACCCTGCAAGCTGGCGTGGTAAGTCTCCTGTCCGCCGAAATCATTAATGCTGATAAAGCTCAACTCCAGCGGCTGGCTGCCGGAACGCGATTTGAGCGGCAAACGCCAGCGTTGCTGCGGCGCGAGCATCCGGCTGTCCTGATTGACCAGCGCCTTGCTGCCCTGGCGTACGCTGATGTTCAACATCGAAACGTGAAAAGGGCCGGGGTTGAACACCTCCAGCGCATCCTGCCCGATCAGTTGCCATTGCAGATTCTGCGCGGCCAACAGCGGATCGCCGCGCAGACCGGCCGGACGAAAAAACAGCTTGATACGCTGGCGGATGGCAATTTGCAGGGTATTTTCAGCGGCGCTACGGGGAATCTCCTGAACGTTGAGCCACAGCACTGATTCGCGCTCGGTGGGCAGCCCGCTGCCGGAATAGATCACCCGCAGCAATTGCTTGCCATCACCGGGCAACGGCGCCAGCGCCGGGGTGACGATAAACGGCAGATCACTGAGGCCGGTCTGCGGGGTATTCACCGCAGGGTCATAAGGCTCCAGCCAGGACTGCACGAGAATCTCGCCGGCGCCACTGTTGTGCACACCGAAACTGACCTCCTTGTCCTGGCCCTGATAGATGACCCGCGTGGTATTGAGCACGATGCCCGCCTGGGCGTTGCCCAGACACAGCAGGCCGGCGAGCAGCAGCGCGCCGCGCGAAAAAGAGAAGAACATGCTGACGGTTGCCTCGGTCAGGAAACGGCAGGGCGACCTGCATCGCCCCGCCAGTGACATCACTCGTAGTCCAGCACGAAAGGCATGAAGCCATCTGCGTTGCCCGGATTGGTCGCCGTGCCGTTGAGCACGTACACCGCTGCGAAGTCGAGCTGCGCCGTGGCGCCACCGACGCCATCCTTGACCAGCGGCTTGTCGATGGTCTCGGTACCGGAAAGGTCCATCAGTACACTGGAGCCGTTGATCAGACCAATGCCCACCCCATCGGCCGCGCCGGTGGTACGCAGCAAGGTCTGGTCGTTGTTGTCCAGGCCGCTGCCGTTGCGCGCGGCAAAGCGCATTTTGACGGTGTTGTACTGGTCAGCACCGGCACTGCAGTTGATCAGCAACTGGATCGGCGTTGCCGTCTGTAGCTTGCTTTCACCTGACAGACCGATATCGGCAAACGACACATTGCCCAGATCAACATTGATTTCACCCGGCGCGGTGCCCGGGCTGACGCCCGTACCTGGCCCCACATCGCAAGTCATATTGGTCAGGGTACCGTTGAACACCAGCTTGCCGTTATTGGCAGCATTGGCTGTGCCTGTAAGACCCAGACCCAAAGCACCCCATACAGCCAGAGTCAAAGACAGTTTTTTCATGCTAACAACATTCCTTGTGTTATGGGTGTCACTGAACATACAGAGTATGCTCAGCGACACCCCTTATTCGTGTTCGCCCGCTAGTGGACGGCGCTCACTATAAGCCCCCACAACCTTATTAGCTGTCAGTTGCGTTCCTTGGGTTTGGAAGAACATTCTCTTGAGCTTGAACTCCGTTTCCGTAGGACAATTCCAGGACTCTCTGCAGGCCGCCAATAGCAAGGCGCTCGACAAACAAGCGGTGATAAACCTCGCACTAACCTCTGCAGCATGCTGTTTTTTGAAAGTGGCCAGCAGGCTATTGATAGGTAACGGTCAGCACCCCCCGAGACTCGGAAACCCGCTGCGAGTCCGGCTCAGCAAGGGGTTGAAAGTGGGTACTCACAGGCACCGCCTGGGCCATACAGGCATTGGCGACAACGCCCGCCTCGACATTCGGCCCCGGACGCACCGGCACACGCCGGGTATGCTCAACCAGATGAGCCGCGAGTGCGACGTCGACTTCACACGTAGGGTTAACCACTTGACCACGAAAACCCAGAACACCCTGTTGTGCATAAACCTTAACAGCCCCCAGCGACAGTAAAACCATCATGACTGATCGCGCCAACTGCCTTTTTAAGTTACCTGAAACTGTCGTGTCGGGTTGCATGATCCTGCTCCGTCTTGTCGGGTTCACCCCATGAAGTAAAGTTGAACAACCCCCCGCCCGCCACATAAATAAAGAAAATTCTGTAGGACTTTTCCGCAGCAATTAATGCAATGTAACTTACAGTTTTATTGCTTTAAGCATGCAGTTTTTAGTTCAGTCAAAACCTGTACCGCCATGAACTTAAAGCTTCTGAACGGAAAAAACCGGCACTGCTTCACAGCAAACGGCTTTGCTGACATTTCTGACAGGTAGCCGTCATTCTGCTGACCGGGTTGGCAGGTTATAAGAAACCCCTGATCATGCCGTCTGACCACTGACTTTCCTGGCGTCCTCCCCGACATGCGTAAATCGATCCGAACCGTACTGGCTGTTGCCGTCCTGGCTGCGCTGGGCAGCAGCGCCTGGCTGTTGACCCGCCCTGGCGCCGTAAGCAAACCGCCGCTGGCCGCCGTACCGGTCAAAGTCATCGACCTCAAGGCCGAGGACGTACCGCTGTTCGTGACCGGCATCGGCACCGTGCAGTCGTTGCAAAGCGTGGTGATCCGACCACAGGTCGATGGCATCCTTACCCGCGTGCTGGTCAAGGAAGGCCAACAGGTCAAGGCCGGCGATCTGCTGGCGACCCTCGACGACCGGGCGATTCGCGCCGCGCAAGAACAGGCCAGGGCGCAATTGGCACAGAGTCAGGCGCAGCTCGATGTCGCCCGCCTGGACCTCAAGCGTTACCGCGACCTGAGCCAGGACAACGGCATCTCGCGGCAGACCCTCGACCAGCAGCAGGCGCAGGTCTTCCAGCTTGAAGCCACGGTGCAGGCCAACAAGGCCACACTTGAAGCAGCCCAGGTGCAGTTGTCCTATACCCGCATCCAGTCACCGGTCACTGGCCGGGTCGGGATTCGCAACGTCGATGAAGGCAACTTCCTGCGGGTCAGCGACGCCAACGGGCTGTTTTCCGTGACCCAGATCGACCCGGTCGCGGTGGAGTTCGCCCTGCCGCAACAGATGCTGCCGACCCTGCAAGGGCTGATTGCCAGTGATTCGCGCGCCCCGGTGCAGGCCTGGCTGGGCGACGATCAGAACGGCACCCTGCTGGGCCAGGGCAAGCTGAGCCTGATCGATAACCAGGTCTCGCCCAGCACCGGGACCATTCGGGCCAAGGCACGCTTCGACAACCCTCATCAATCGCTATGGCCGGGCCAGCTGGTCACGGTGAAAATCCAGACCGATGTGGCCCGCGATGCGCTCAAGGTGCCCCCGCAAGTGGTGCAGCGCGGCCTGGAGCAGCATTATGTGTTCCGCATCCGCGACAACAAGGCTGAAGTGGTTCCGGTCAAGGTCCTGTTCCAGAGCAGCGACATGACCCTGATCAGCGGCGCCAGCCCCGGTGACGTGCTGGTCCAGGACGGCCAGTCACGGCTCAAGGCCGGCACCCGGGTCGACGCCAGCGCCGCCCAGCCGCAGTCGCTGAATACCGTGCAGGCGGCGGTGCAGCCATGAGCGACAGCCCAACCCGCCATCAGCGTTCACTCTCGGCCTGGTGCATCGATCACCCGGTCGCCACCTTGCTGCTGACCTTCGCCCTGGTATTGCTGGGCCTGATCGCCTTCACCCGGCTGCCGGTCGCGCCGCTGCCGGAAGCCGAATTCCCCACCATTCAGGTCAGCGCCCAATTGCCGGGCGCCAGCCCGCAGACCATGGCCTCCTCGGTGGCCACCCCGCTGGAAGTGCAGTTCAGCGCGATTCCCGGCATGACCCAGATGACCTCCAGCAGTGCGCTGGGCTCGACCAGCCTGACCTTGCAGTTCGCCCTGACCAAGAGCATCGACACCGCAGCCCAGGAAGTTCAGGCGGCGATCAACACCGCAGCCGGACGGCTGCCGGCCGACATGCCCAACCTGCCGACCTGGCGCAAGGTCAACCCGGCCGACAGCCCGGTACTGATCCTCAGTGTCAGCTCCGGGCTGATGTCCGGCACCGAACTGAGCGACCTGACCGAGACGCTGCTGGCCCGCCAGCTCAGCCAGATTGAAGGCGTCGGCCAGGTGTCGGTGTCTGGCCAGCAGCGCCCGGCCATTCGCGTCCAGGCCGCGCCGGAAAAGCTCGCCGCCCTCGGCCTGACCCTGGCCGACATTCGTCAGGCGGTGCAGCAGACCAGCCTTAACCTGGCCAAGGGCGCGCTGTATGGCAAAGACAGCGTTTCGACCCTGTCGGCCAACGACCAGTTGTTCGACCCTGAAGATTACGCGCAACTGATTGTCGCCTACCGCAACGGTGCGCCGGTTTACCTCAAGGACGTGGCGAAGGTGGTGCATGGTGCCGAGAACGCCTATGTCCAGGCCTGGTCCGGTCAGCAGCCCGGCCTGAGCCTGGTGGTGTTCCGCCAGCCGGGCGCCAATATCGTCGAGACCGTCGACCGGGTGCTGGGCCAGTTGCCGCGCCTGACCGCGATGCTGCCGGCCTCGGTGGAGGTGTCGGTGCTCAATGACCGCACCCGCACCATCCGCGCCTCGCTGCATGAAGTGGAACTGACCCTGGGCATTGCAGTGCTGCTGGTGGTCGCGGTGATGGCGCTGTTTCTGCGCCAGTGGTCAGCGACCCTGATCGTCACCAGCGTCCTGGCCGTATCACTGATCGCCAGTTGCGCACTGATGTACCTGTTTGGCTTCAGCCTCAATAACCTGACCCTGGTGGCGATCGTGATTGCGGTGGGCTTCGTGGTCGACGATGCCATTGTGGTGGTGGAGAACATCCACCGCCATCTGGAAGCCGGCGAAGGCATGCGCGAAGCGGCCATCAAGGGCTCGGGGGAAATCGGCTTCACTGTGGTGTCGATCAGCTTCTCGCTGGTTGCCGCGTTCATTCCGCTGCTGTTCATGGGCGGTGTGGTGGGCCGGTTGTTCAAGGAGTTTGCCCTGACCGCCACTGCGACCATCCTGATTTCCGTGGTGGTGTCGCTGACGCTGGCACCGACCCTGGCAGCATTGTTCATGCGCGCGCCCAGCCACGATCAACACAGCAAGCCGGGGTTTGGTGAACGCCTGCTGAGCCTCTACGAACGTGGTCTGCGCAAGGCGCTGGCTCATCAGCGCATCACCCTTGGGGTATTCGGCCTGACCGTGGCCCTGGCGGTGGTCGGCTACGTGCTGATTCCCAAGGGTTTCTTTCCGGTGCAGGACACCGGCATGGTGTTGGGCACCACCGATGCGGCCGGTGATATCTCTTATCCCGACATGGTCGCCAAGCATAAAGAACTGGCCAGAATCGTCAGCGCCGACCCGGCGGTCCAGGCGTTCTCGCATTCGGTGGGTGCCTCGGGCAGCAACCAGACCCTGGCCAGCGGGCGCTTCTGGATTTCCCTCAAGCCGCGTGGCGAACGCGATGTATCGGCCAGTCAGTTCATCGACCGCATCCGCCCGCAACTGACTAAAGTGCCCGGCATCGTCATGTACCTGCGCGCCGGCCAGGACATCAACCTCAGCCCTGGCCCCAGCCGCAGCCAGTATCAATACGTGCTCAAGAGCAACGATGGCGAGCAGCTCAACCTGTGGACCCAGCGCCTGACCGAAAAACTGCGGGAAAACCCGGCATTGCGCGACCTGTCCAACGACTTGCAACTGGGCGGCAGCATCACTCACATCGACATCGACCGGCGTGCAGCGGCGCGCTTCGGGCTGACCACTGCCGACGTCGACCAGGCCCTTTATGACGCCTTCGGTCAGCGCCAGATCAGTGAGTTCCAGACCGACACCAACCAGTACAAGGTGATTCTTGAGCTCGATGCCCGGCAACGTGGCCGCGCTGAAAGCCTGAGCTACTTCTACTTGCGCTCACCGCTGACCGACGAGATGGTGCCGCTGTCTGCCGTGGCCAGTGTCGGTGCACCGGTGATGGGGCCGTTGTCGATCAGCCATGACGGCATGTTCCCGGCCGCCAACCTGTCATTCAACCTGGCTTCCGGCATCGCGTTGGGCGATGCGGTGCGCATGGTTGAGCAGGCCAAGGCCGAAATCGACATGCCGACCTCGATCATCGGCACCTTCCAGGGCGCCGCGCAGGCGTTCCAGAGTTCGCTGGCCAACCAGCCGTGGCTGATCCTCGCCGCGCTGGTGGCGGTGTACATCATCCTCGGGGTGCTTTACGAGAGCTTCGTCCACCCGCTGACGATCATCTCCACGCTACCCTCGGCGGGGATTGGCGCACTGCTGCTGTTGTGGATGATGGGCCATGACTTCTCGATCATGGCGTTGATTGGCGTGGTGCTGCTGATTGGTATCGTCAAGAAGAACGGCATCCTGCTGGTCGACTTTGCCCTGGAGGCGCAGCGCAATCAGGGCCTTTCGCCACACGATGCGATTTACACCGCCTGCCTGACGCGCTTTCGGCCAATCATGATGACCACCCTGGCCGCCTTGTTCGGTGCCCTGCCGCTGATGTTCGGGTTTGGCGCCGGTGCCGAGTTGCGCCAGCCGCTGGGGATCGCGGTGGTCGGTGGACTGCTGCTCAGCCAGGTGCTGACCCTGTTCACCACCCCGGTGATCTACCTGCAACTCGAACGCGTGTTCCACCGCCGCCAGAACGCCCCGGCCACTGGCCAGGCGCTTCACACCTGAGAGGTTGCGCATGCGCGTGCTGATTATCGAAGACGAACAGAAAACCGCTGACTACCTGCATCGCGGCCTGAGCGAACAGGGCTATAGCGTGGATCTGGCCGCCGATGGCATCGAAGGTCTGCACCTGGGTCTGGAGCACGACTACGCGGTGATCATCCTCGACGTCATGCTGCCGGGCCTGGATGGCTTCGGTGTGCTGCGCGCCTTGCGTGCGCGTAAACAGACCCCGGTGATCATGCTCACCGCCCGCGAGCAGGTCGACGACCGGATTCGGGGCCTGCGCGAAGGCGCCGATGACTATCTGGGCAAGCCGTTTTCGTTCCTTGAACTGGTCGCCCGCCTGCAAGCCCTGACCCGTCGCAGCAGCACCCAGGAGCCGGTGCAGATCAGCATTGATGACCTGCGCATCGATCTGCTCAGCCGCAAGGCCAGCCGTGCCGGCGTGCGCCTGGACTTGACCGCCAAAGAGTTTGCCCTGCTCAGCGTGCTGGCGCGCCGCCACGGCGAGATCCTGTCCAAGACCTCCATCGCCGAGCAGGTCTGGGACATCAACTTCGACAGCGACACCAATGTCGTCGAGGTGGCCATCAAGCGTCTGCGGGCCAAGCTCGACGGCCCCCATGAACATAAACTGCTGCACACCATCCGCGGCATGGGCTATGTGCTGGAAGATCGCCGTGCGGACTGACTCCATTGCCCTGCGCCTGGGCAGCCTGTTCGCGCTGGTGGCCTTCGGTGTCTTCACCCTGATCGGCTGGGCGCTGTACCTGCAGGTCGACAAGCACCTGGACCTGTTGCCCGAGGCAGAAGTCGATGCACGCTATAGCGTGCTCGAATCGACAGTCAATCGCTTCGGTGACTTGCAGCACTGGAGCAAGCTCGGCAACAAGCTCAACCTGCTCAGCGAGGAGGATAAGCGTATCCGCTTCTGGGTGGTCAGCGATCATCCAGACTACGAGTATGGCAACCCCGACCCGCAAATTCGCCGCTTCGCTCGCGGGCCGCTGGGCATGCGTGATTTACTGCTGCCCGGCCAGCGTTTCCCGTACAAGGTGCTGGTCAGCGAGTTTCCCGCCAAAGACCAGCGCCCGGCCCTGCGCTTTCTCACCGCCATCGACACCCAGACCTTCTGGCAGACCCAGCACTCCTTGGTGGTCGCGCTGGTCAGCCTGGCGGTGATCGGCATTCTGCTCGCCTCGCTACTGGGCTACTGGGTCGCGCGCGTCGGCCTGCGGCCGCTGACCAGCCTGTCGCTGGAAGCCCACAAGCTGTCGCCACCGCACCTGTCGGCACGCCTGCAACTGTCACCACTGCCGCCGGAACTGGAGCAGTTCGTCAACGCCTTCAACGCGACGCTGGGTCGGGTCGAACAGGCTTACTCACGGCTGGAGTCGTTCAACGCCGATGTGGCCCACGAACTGCGCTCGCCACTGACCAACCTGATCGGCCAGACCCAAGTGGCACTGACCCGTGGCCGCTCGGCCGAGCATTACTTCGAGGTCCTGCAATCGAACCTCGAAGAGCTGGAACGGCTGCGCTCGATCATCAATGACATGCTGTTTCTGGCCAGCGCTGACCAGGGCGGCAAGGCCAGTGAACTGACCCGCGTGTCGCTGGCCGAGGAAGTGGCGACAACCCTGGAGTATTTGGACTTCATCCTTGAGGACGCGCAGGTTGCGGTCCAGGTGCACGGCGATGCCAGCGTCCCGATCGAGAAGGCCCAGTTGCGCCGCGCACTGATCAACCTGCTGCATAACGCCGTACAGCACACCAGCGCCGGGCAGACTATCCGCGTCGCTATCGAGCGGCTTGAGCAACAGGTTCACATCGGTGTCAGCAATCCGGGGCCGGCGATTGCCGACGAGCATCTGCCGATGCTGTTCGAGCGCTTCTATCGGGTCGATGCCTCACGCAGTAACAGCGGCGCCAACCACGGTCTGGGCCTGGCCATCGTCAAGGCCATCGCACTGATGCACGGCGGCACGGTGTTCGTGACCAGCCGCGACGGAATCAACACCTTTGGTGTCAGTCTGCCGA
This sequence comes from Pseudomonas sp. LJDD11, assembly GCF_024584215.1. Lineage (NCBI taxonomy): Bacteria > Pseudomonadati > Pseudomonadota > Gammaproteobacteria > Pseudomonadales > Pseudomonadaceae > Pseudomonas > Pseudomonas sp. LJDD11. The sequence goes on along the minus strand of NZ_JANJFL010000006.1, from coordinate 82,673 downwards.
ACCGCTGAACGGTACGTGCGAAAAACGGCGGGTGATTGGTCTATTGATCGGCGGCGTCCTGCCGAAAACCTGATATACCGATAAAAATCAGTTCCAGAGTCTGCGGCATGAACGGATCGCCGCCGCCCCTTGAGTCGAGTGGCTGCAATGAACGTACCTGCTGGCTGGATACGCTCCGAGCTTCTGTTGATCTGTGGCAGCCTGCTGTCACTGATCGCCATTCTAGGCATCGTCGCCTCGTTGCTGATGCGCGAGCGCAACGACGCGCTGCTCAGCGCCACCCGGGCGGCGTCCAATATCGTGCGGCTGATCGAAGCCGATGTGGTGCGCAGCGCCGAACTCTACGACGCCTCGATCAACGGGATGATCAGTGCCTGGCAGCATGAGCGCCTGCGCCAGTTACCCGACGACCTGCGCCATCAGGTACTGTTTGATCGTGCCGCAGCAGCGCCCTATAAAGGTGACCTGTTACTGCTCGACCAGAACGGCGATGTACTTGCCGACTCGTTGCCAAGCGCCAGGCGCGAGGAGAACTTCGCCGACCGCCCGTTCTTTCAACATCACCGCGACAGCAACCTGACCGGGCTGTACATCAGCCAGCCGTTCAAGGCCAGCTGGGGCTTCAAGGACTGGTGCATCAGCTTCAGTCGCCGCTTGTCGGGGCCCAACGGTGAGTTTCTCGGGGTGGCCGCCGCGGCCATGCGCCTGGCTTACTTCAAGCCGTTGTTCCGCAGCCAGTCGCTGGGGCCGGACAGCAGCCTGAGCCTGATGAATACCCAAGGTGTACTGCTGGTCCGTGAGCCGGTCGAGGACGATGAAGACCTGACCGGCGCCGTGATGGCCGGCAACGCCAACTACCAGCACATTCTCGAGCTGCCTGAAGGCAGTTTCGTGGGCATGTCGGTAGAGCACCGGCATCGGCACCTGTATACCTTTTCCAGGGTCAGGGGCCTGCCACTGGTGGTGGTCATCAGCCAGCCGGAATCGGCCGTCTATGCCGCCTGGCAGCGCAATGCCTTGCTGGTCGGCAGCGCCACCGGCGTGCTGTGCCTGGGGATCCTGTGGCTGACCGTCCTGCTGCGCCGCGAACTGCGCCGCCGCCAGCGGGCGGAAAACATACTGGCCGGGCTGGCTGCCACCGATGCCCTGACCGGCCTGCCGAACCGTCGCCAGCTCGACCTGACCCTGGCCAGCGAGTGGAGCCGCGCACAGCGCTGCGGTGATCCGCTGTCGCTACTGATGATCGATGTAGACCACTTTCGCCGCTTCAATGAACGCCACGGGCACCTGGGCGGCGACAAGGCATTGCGTCAGGTCGCCCAGTGCATCGCCGGCAACGCACGGCGCGCCGGTGATTTTGCCGCGCGTTATGGTGGCGAAGAGTTTCTGCTGATACTGCCCAATACCGAGCGTCAAGGGGCGCTGGCCATGGCCGAGACCATTCGCCAGGCCATCATGACCCTGCCTGCCGTCGAGCATGATCAGCAGGCGATTACCGTGAGTATTGGTGTGACCACGGCAAGCGTCAGCAAGCATGACGACCTGAGCGCGTTCATCGACAGCGCTGACAAGGCGCTGTACAACGCCAAGCATCACGGCCGTAACCGGGTGGAATTTATTGATTACGCACAAACGCCAACCGCCAGGGCGGTTTAGCCGCTGGCGGTTGGCGTGATGGCATCCTTGCCGGTCAAACGTGCCCTTAATGATTGGCAGCGCGCACTTGATCGCGCAGCGCCTTAACCTTGTCGTGGTTGGCCTGAGCACCTTGCAACTGACGGTCGATCAGGCCGGTGACGTTAGCTGGCAGGGACTTTTCAACCGCTTTCTGACGAGCGTCTTTGTAAGCCTTGAGCGCTACATCCTCACCGCGCTCAACCTCATTGAGGATCGCTTCATCACTCTTGCCGGTAACCAGTGACTTGAGGTCTACCCAGGCGCGGTGCAGCGTGCCGCTGACGCTCGAAGAAGTCTCCGGGTCGCCGCCCAAGGCGCGAACCTCGGCTTGCAACTCAGTTACGGCGCTGGCGCAATCGCTGGCACGGGTCTGGAAGAACTGCTTGATGGCAGGGTTCTTGATGTCTTCAGCACTGGTCTCAAAGCCCTTCTGGCCATCTTTGCTGGTTTCGATCAGGTCGTTGAGCAGGTTGATCGATTCTTTGTTGATGTCAGTCATTTCACTCATCCTTCCTAGGCAGTTGATACCAAATTGGGTGTGGCTGCCTGGAGAGTTGCATGGCCTGTGCCAGCTTTTTCGATTCAATTTTTATGTTTAATTTCAACCACTTAACAAAAAACCTGAAAAACCATGCGTTGCGTTCTGCATGAAGTTGCTTTTTGCCAGCATGCAGACTGCAAGTCTGGCTATCAGCCATGCCGAACAGTGATCAGGCCGTGCGCGTCAAGCGCTTGCTCAATGCCTGCCTGATCCGCTCGCCATACAAGCCCACAGCCAGACCGCAGACTATAAGCAGCACGGCAACCACCTTGATTGCCGAAAGGCGCTCGTTAAAGATCAGTGCCGAACCAAGCATGCCGAAGATCGGCACCAACAGTGACAGCGGCGCCACCGTCGAAACCGGGTATTGCCTGAGCAGCGAGTTCCAGACCCAGTAGGCAAACAAGGTATTGGGGTACACCTGAAACAGGATCGACGACACGGCACGCCAATCCATTTGCGCGACCAGTACGCCATAACCCTGCGTGCCATTGACCCCGTAATCGAGCAGCAACAGCGGGAGCGGCGCAAAGGCGCTGGACCAGACCAGAAAGGCAAACACTTGAGTCGTTTTGGCCTTCTTGATGATGATGTTGGCCACACTCCAGGCCAAGGCACCGAACAGCACCAGCGCCAGTCCGGTCACGCTGACCGAACCATCGGCAATGAAGATGATGCTCGACAAGCCACCCAGCGCGATGACGATACCGGCCAATTGAAAGCGTGTGATCTTTTCCTTGAACACCCAGCCGCCCAGCAAGATCGTGAAGAAGGCACTGAACTGCAGCACCAGTGAAGCGATACCGGCCGACAGCCCGGACTTGATCCCCAGATTCACCACCCCCCACAGGCCGATGCCGAACACCAGCCCGTAACCTGCAATGTAGCGCCAAGGCACATTCGGCCTGGGGATGAACAGGATGGCCGGCAGTGCGCAGAGTGCGAAACGAATGGCGGCGAGCATCAGCGGATCGACGCTGTGCAGGCCCAGTTTGATGACCGAAAAGTTGAAGCCCCAGATAGCAGTGATCAGGATGGCCAGCAGCAAGTGGTGAAGTTTCATAAACGCCTTGACGCGTAATTGAGTGAGGGTGCAGACAAATGCAGAGTGATGTACAGGGCTAGCCCGAGGGCGCCAGGCGCAGCTCGCTAAAGCGTATCCATGCCCAGAACAGCCAGGCGGCGGTACTGACTGCGGCACCCAACAGGCACACCGCTGACCAGCCCCCCAGCGCATACATCTGGGTCGCCGCCACTGCCCCCAGCGCGCTGCCAACCGAGTAAAAACACATGTAGGCGCCCACCAGACGGCTTTGCGCGTCCGGCCGGGCGGCGAGGATCAGGCTCTGATTGGTGACATGCACCGCCTGCACGGCAAAATCGAGCATCACCACACCCAGCACCAGCGCCAGTAACGAGGTTTCGGCCCAGGCGATGGGCAACCAGGAAAGCACCAGCAGCGCAAGTGCTACACCCGTGGTGCGTTGCCCCAAGCCTTGGTCAGCCCAGCGCCCCGCTCTGCCGGCGGCCAGTGCACCGGCCAGACCTGCCAGGCCGAACAAGCCGATCTGGGTGTGGGACAGCGACCACGGCGGGGCACTCAGGGGTAACACCATCGAGGTCCATAACACGCTGAACGCCGCGAAGATCAGCAAGGCAAATACGCCACGAACGCGCAACACCGGCTCACTGACGAACAGTTTGCCGACCGAGATCAACAAGGCTTTGTAGGAACTGTCAGCGCGTGGCAGGTCAAGCGCAGGGATGTTCTTGTACAACACCAGCGCCATGCTCAGCATCAGACCGGCAGACACGTAATACACAGCCCGCCAACCGGCCAGATCGGCGATCAGACCAGAGGCGAAGCGGGCCAGCAGGATGCCCAGCACAATGGCGCCGGTCACCGTCCCCACCGCCTGGCCGCGTTGCACCGGGATGGCCAGGCTGGCGGCGCACGCCACCAGCACCTGCACCACCACCGCCATCAAGCCGACCAGCACCATCGCGCCAAGCAGCACCGACCATTGCCCTGCCATGCCCACTGCCAGCAGAGCCGCGACTGAAAACAGCATTTGCGTGATGATCAACGCCTTGCGATCGAGCAAGTCGCCCAGCGGCACGATCAGTAGCAGTCCGGCCGCGTAACCGATCTGCGTGGCTGTGACCACAATACCAATGCTGCCGGGCGCAACATTCAGGCTCTGCGCCATGCTATCGAGCAAGGGCTGGGCAAAATACACATTCGCCACCGCCAGCGCGCAGGTGATCGATAAGATCAGGCTCAGTGAACGGGAGAGCTGCAATGGCTCGTTTATGACTGACGGTGCAGTGGCTTGCTCGCAATGGCTGCTGCAACTCATGGGGTCATCCCTGACAAAACAAGCAGTTTCAATTTAAAACCAGATGATTGAGTTGTAACAATTCAGGTTTTAATCTGCAACCAGTTTTTTTTAACCTCTGAAAGGTAATCCAATGGCTAGGCATATAGCGCTGGCAAGCAGCGAATGTCCTGTGGCACGCACACTGGAAGCCATCGGCGAGCGCTGGACGCTGCTGATCATTCGCGATGCCTTCGACGATATCCGGCGTTTCGGCGACTTTCAGAAGAGTCTTGGTCTGGCGAAGAATATTCTTGCCGCACGTTTGAAAGTGCTGGTGGAGTTGGGCATCTTCGAAATCTGCCCGGCCTCCGATGGCAGCGCCTACCATGAGTACGTGCTGACCGAGCGGGGCCGCTCGACTTTTGCGATTGTGGTATGCCTGCGCCAATGGGGTGAGCAGCATTTGTTCGAACCTGGCGAGACGCATTCGGTGTTGCTCGATAACGAGCACGAGCAACCCGTACTCAGCCTGCAGGTGCGTTCGGTGCAGGGCAAGCTGCTCAAGCCACACGACTGTCATCGCCGCCGGGTGACGCGCTGACTCAGGTCAGCCCCGGTCCTTCCCCTCTTCAGAACCGATAAGCCATGAATCCCGAATCATTGAAACTGCTGGTCACCCGTGAAATGCCCTTTGGCAAGTACCAGGGCCGCTTGCTGGCTGACCTGCCCGGCCATTACCTGAACTGGTTCGCCCGCGAAGGCTTTCCCAAGGGTGAGCTGGGCGCCCTGTTGGCATTGATGCACGAGATTGACCACAACGGCCTGGGTGCGTTGCTCGACCCGCTGCGCACCCGGCCCCGCCAGGGCTTCAAATCCGGCCGGAACTGAGCACGAAAAGCACGCAGAAAAAATCCGGTGCACAGGCACCGGATTTTTGGTTTGCCGCCAGCCTGCTGCCGCTCAGCCGAACAGCGCTACGGCCTCAGCGGTGGCTTCCTGAATACGGCCCCAGTCGCCGTTCTTGACCCAGGCGTTGTCGATCATCCAGCTACCGCCGACACACATGACGTTGGGCTGGGCGATGTAGTTTTTAAGGTTCTGCGCATTGACCCCGCCGGTCGGGCAGAACCGCGCTTCGTTGAAGGGGCCGCCCAGCGCCTTGAGCGCCGCCACTCCCCCGCTGACCTCCGCCGGGAACAGCTTGAAGCGCCGGTAACCCAGGGCGTAGCCGAGCATGATGTCAGAGGCGCTGCTGATGCCGGGCAACAGCGGCACTTCGCTTGCGGCCGAAGCCTGCAACAGCTCATGGGTGCTGCCCGGCGTCACAATGAACTGCGCGCCCGCCGCTTCAGCGTCAGCCAGGGTACGACGGTCGAGGATGGTCCCGGCACCGGTGCAAAGCTCCGGGCGCTGCTCGCGCAACAGGCGGATCGCATCCAGGCCGAACGCCGAACGCAGAGTGACTTCCAGCACGCTCAGGCCACCGGCAGCCAGCGCGTCGGCCAGCGGCAACACGTCCTGCTCGCGGGCGATGGTGATCACCGGAAGAATTTTGGCCCGGGCGCAGAGCTCATCGATCCGGGCTGTCTTGTTCGCCATGCTGTTGAGTGGCTGATTATTTTGGTCTTGGGTCACGGCGATGTTTCCTTGGCTTAGGGGCACCAGTAAATTTCAAGAGACGGGTTGAGAAAGGCGCGGATCGGCAAAGCCGTCACGTCATCGCCTTGCACAGCGGTGCGCAGGGTGTCGAGCTTGGCCTGGCCTGCAATCGACAGAATCTTCACGCTGGCTGAGGCCAGCAACTCACGGGTCATGGTCAGCCGCTGATGCGGCACGCTGGGCGCCAGCATCGCCAGGCAGCGGCGCTCACCACCAAGACTCAGGGCTTCGCGCAGGTTCGGGCTGGACGGGAACAGCGAGGCGGTATGCCCGTCATCGCCCATCCCCAGCACCAGCACATCGATCGGCGGCAGCTCGGCCAGCAACCGGTCAGCCTGCTCGGCGGCGGCCTCCAGGCTCGGCGCCAGGCTATACAGGCCAAGCAACTTTGCCGCAGCGGCCGGGCCTTGCAGCAAATGACGGCGTACCAGCGCCGCATTACTGTCCGGGTGCTCCACCGGTACCCAGCGCTCATCAGCCAGGCTGACCACCACCTGCGACCAGTCCAGCGGCTCGGCCGCCAGACGCTCGAAAAAAGCCACCGGGCTACGGCCACCGGACACCACCAGAGTGGCCTTGCCGTTCTGCGCAATGGCGGCGCGCAAGTGCTCGGCCACATCGCTGGCCAGCGCCTCGGCCAGTTGCGCCGCATTATCGAAGTCATGGGCCTTCAGGCCCGCCGGCAATTGCAAATCACATGTCGCCATACCAGGCTCTCCCGTCACGTGTGATCAGGGCGATGGAACTCATCGGCCCCCAGGACCCGGCGGCGTACGGTTTGGGCGCATCACCGGCTTTTTTCCAGCCGGCGATCAGTTGATCGCACCACTGCCAGGCGTATTCGATTTCATCCTTGCGCACAAACAGGTTCTGGTTGCCGCGCATCACTTCCAGCAACAGCCGCTCATAGGCGTCAGGCACCCGGGCACTGCGGTAAGTGTCAGAGAAGTTCAGATTCAGCGGGCCACTGCGCAACTGCATACCCTTGTCCAGGCCCTGATCCTTGGTCATCACCTGCAGCGAGATACCCTCGTCAGGCTGCAGGCGGATGATCAGCCGGTTGCTGATCTGCAGGCGCTGTTCCGGGGCAAAGATATAGTGCGGCGGCTCCTTGAAGTGGATCACGATCTGCGACAGCTTCTGCGGCATGCGCTTGCCGGTGCGCAGGTAAAACGGCGTCCCCGACCAGCGCCAGTTGCGGATATCGGCGCGCAGGGCAACGAAGGTCTCGGTGTCGCTTTCGGTGTTGGAGTTGTCTTCCTCCAGATAGCCCGGCACCGGCTTGCCTTCGCTGTAGCCGGCAGTGTACTGACCGCGCACCACCTGAGTAGCCAGACGCTCCGGGGTGAACGGCGCCAGGGCCTTGAGCACCTTGACCTTCTCGTCGCGAATACTGTCGGCCGACAGGTCGCTGGGCGGGTCCATGGCGATCAGGCACAGCAACTGCAGCAGGTGGTTCTGGATCATGTCACGCAGTTGCCCCGCCTGATCGAAATAGCCCCAGCGGCCTTCGATGCCGACCTTCTCGGCCACGGTGATTTCCACGTGGGAGATATGGTTCTGGTTCCACTGGGTTTCGAACAGGCTGTTGGCGAAGCGCAGGGCAATGAGGTTCTGTACCGTGTCCTTGCCCAGATAGTGGTCGATGCGATAAACCCGGTTCTCGGGGAAAAACTTCGCCACCGCATCGTTGACCCGTCGCGAAGACGCCAGATCGTGGCCGATGGGTTTCTCCAGCACCGCCCGGGTGCGCTCGGCAAGGCCTGCCGCCGCGAGGTTCTCGCAAATCGCGCCGTACACCGAGGCGGGCGTGGCGAAGTAGGCAATCAGCGAATCGGCATTGCCGACCCGCTCGGCCAGGGCCAGATAGCCCTCCGGCAGCAGGAAATCCAGGTGCAGATAGCTGAGCCGCGCCAGAAAGCGGGTGACGTGTTCGGACTCAAGCTCCGTCTCGGGAATGAAGCGGCGCATCGACTGGTGGATATAGGCCAGGTGCGAGGCCTCGTCGCCCGGCTCGCGGGCCAGAGCGATAATGCGCGTATCGTCATGCAGCAAACCTGCACGATCGAGCTGATAAAGAGCCGGAAACAGTTTGCGCACAGCCAGATCGCCGAGAGCGCCGAACAGGGCGAAAGTGCACGGATCAACCGTAATCAGGGGCATAATGTTAGTTCTTTTATCAAGTTAGACTACAAATACCTTTTTTAAAGGTATTCCTCAAGGCCAAATGTAGTAATAACTACAACATTTTATCCAAAGCTTTATACCGGTGGTGATTCACTCGGCCTCTCAGTACGATAGGCCACCTTTGCTACAGGCTAAAGCCGCCAGGCGAACGTCTGTCGAACAGCCCCCGATCAGGATGCCGTCATGGACCGCACACGAAATCTCCTGGAGCAGATCCAGAACCGACTCCCGGAGCTGAATAAAGCCGAACGCAAGGTGGCCGAAGTCATCCTGCTCAACCCGCAGATGGCCACCCGTTTGAGCATCGCAGCCCTGGCCCAGGCGGCCAAGGTCAGTGAACCGACCGTCAACCGCTTCTGCCGCTCGTTCAGCGTCAGCGGTTACCCGGAACTCAAGCTGCAACTGGCCCAGAGCCTGGCCAGTGGCGCCGCCTACGTCAGCCGTGCCGTGGAGCCGGACGACAACCCCGAGGCCTACACACAAAAAATCTTCGGCAGTGCCATTGCCTCGCTGGACAGCGCCTGCCAGGCTCTGGACCCGGCGCAGATCAGCCGCGCCGTGGACATGCTGATCCAGGCCCGGCAGATCCACTTCTTTGGCCTGGGCGCCTCGGCACCGGTAGCCATGGATGCCCAGCACAAGTTCTTTCGCTTCAACCTGGCGGTCAGTGCTCACGCCGACGTACTGATGCAGCGCATGCTCGCCTCGGTGGCGCACACCGGTGATCTGTTCGTGATCATTTCCTACACCGGACGCACCCGCGACCTGGTCGAAGTCGCACGTCTGGCCCGCGAGAATGGCGCCTCGGTGCTCGGCCTGACCGCCGCCGGTTCGCCACTGGCCCAGGCCAGTTCGGTCAGCCTGCACATTCCGTTGCCGGAAGACACCGATATCTACATGCCGATGACCTCGCGGATCATTCAGTTGACCGTGCTGGACGTACTGGCCACCGGCATGACCCTGCGCCGCGGCGTGGACTTCCAGCCGCACCTGCGCAAGATCAAGGAAAGCCTCAACGACAGCCGCTACCCGCTGGAAGATCAGGGCTAAGCAAGGTCAGGTGCGGCCCGCATCGCTCTTTCGAGCAATGGAAAATCCTTTTCCACGGTGTCTGAGCTGCAGGTTTCGCCCTGCTGGGCGACCCCATTTTGCTTGGCAAAATGGGGGAAAACCGCTTGCTCCTGGCTTGGGTCCGCCCAGCGGGCGGACTTCCCTCCGTCCGGCCTGCACCCAAGTCGCGACTCGCGTCGTCTGCGCCATCTCGGCTCGAAGATCAAAAGCGAAATCAACGGCAACGATCTAAAGCCGAGCACAGATCACTTGAGCACAAAGGTGACTAAAACCCACCACCGCTGCGGCGGATGTACACCGTTCGAACCGTCAAAAGTGATTCATTACAGAGCTCGATCCGTGCCACTTCATATTTGCAACGCGATAGCCCGCCGCCAAGGCGGCGGCTGACCTCCTGCGATTTGTATATTTGTACAACGCCCAAAAAAACGGGCAGCCAGGCTGCCCGCAAAGCACACACAGCCGCTATCAGAACTTGGTCTGGATCTTCAGACCGGCCACCAGCGCATCGTCAACCTTGTCCACGCCACCGGGATGGCGGATGTACTGCAGGTTGGGCCGTACGGTCAGCCAGTTGGTGACGTGGAAGCCGTAATAAATCTCCGAGTTGTACTCGGTGTCCTGCACCGGCAGGAACGCCGGGTTGTCGTAGTCGTTGATGCCGTTGATCAGGTTGACCAGCCGACGACGGTCCTGGGCATCGTCGTTGACGTGGATGCGCGAGATACCAATGCCGATGTCATCCTTGGGCCGACTGTCGAACGGGCCTTTGTAGAGCAGGCCGATCTGCTGGAAGTTATCAATGTAGTTGGTGGCCTTGTCATGCACCGTCGCGGCGGCAAACAGGGTCAAGCCGCGTGAGGCATCACCGTTGTGGGCGGTCAGTTGCTGGGTCGCCATGACCCAGCCACCGTGCTTGCTGCCATGGGATTTGAACGCGCCGCCCGACACCGGCTGCGGCAGGCCGTTGGCGCCTTCATAGACATCGTCGGCGTCCGGGCTGCTGTGGTAGTAGCCCAGCCGGTACTCGCCGGGCAAGCCGTTGACCTTCGGACTCCAGACCACTTCCACCGGCACCAGGGTGCCCTGCGAGCCGCTGCCGCTGAGCTTGAAGCCGTTGCCAATCTCCAGGTTCGAAGGGTTTTGCTCGAACACACCGATCTGCGCAAAGAACTCTGGGGTGATGTTGTACTTCAGCGCTGCGCCCCACTGGCTGACCGGCCAGTTGTACCAGGTGTTGACGTAGTTGGCTGGCTGCGCGCCGCAGAAGCTCAGGTTCTGGAAGTCACACGGCGCCGAAGCGAATTCCTCGCCCGGCCCGAAACGGCCGAGCTTGACCACCAGCGCGTCATCCATGAATTTCTGCTTGAGCCACATCTGGGTCAGACGCCAGGTCTGGCCACGGCCCCAGACTTCCTGGGATGAACTGAGGGTGCCAGCCCGCGGGTCGCCGATCCGGTCATTGGAAATATTACGGCCGCTACGCTCAGTGATCGCCAGCTTGAACTCGGCGCCTTGCCAGCCGAATGCTTTCTGCAAATCGACTTTCAGGCCGAAGGCGAACTGATCGCTCCAGCGCGCTGTAGTGTCGTCGTTGTAGCCGCCATTGAGATTGCTGGCCGCCTCGCTGACGTACTCCAGCGAAAAGTCATAGCCCTTGTCGAGCAATTCGGTGCGCGCCCCGCCCCAGTCACCGGTCATCCACGGTGAATCGGCGCTGAACGCTTCAGCCGCCTGCACACCACCGGCCAGGGCCAGGCTGCCCAGTATCGATAGTTGGCAGAGGCTTTTCAGCCGTGAATACGATGGCGCATCGTGCTTGTTCATCCCATGAGTCCTCAATTATTGTTATTGGCTTTCAGCTTTACAGCGTCCACTCACTTGCGATTGAGCAAGGTCACATTGCCCTGCCGGCCTGCGCCCTCGGCACGCCCGAGAACGCCCAGACGCTCACCGCTGGCGGCGTCGAACAGCAGCACGCGGGTAGGGTCCAGTTGCAGGGTCAGGGTCTCGCCGACCTGCGGTGCCTGATCCGGCGCCAGACGGCAGCAGACCTTGGTCTGGTTGAGGTTGACGAACACCAGGGTGTCAGGGCCGGTAGGCTCCACCACCTGCACCTCGGCGCGAATCGTCGGTAATCCCTGGCCATCGCCAGCAGCCAGGCTGATCTGCTCCGGGCGTACGCCAAGAATCACTTCACGGTCTTCCAGCCCCGCGTCGTTGCAACCCAGCGGCAGCTCGCAGCGCGCCTGACCGCTGTCGAGCAGCGCCAGCAAGCGTGCGTCACGGCGTTGCAGACGCAGCGGGATGAAGTTCATCGGCGGCGAGCCGATGAAGCTGGCGACAAACTGGTTGGCCGGGTCGTTGTAGATCTCCCGTGGTGTACCGAACTGCTGGACGATGCCGTCCTTCATCACCGCCACCTTGTCACCGAGGGTCATGGCCTCGATCTGGTCATGGGTGACGTACACCGTGGTGGTCTTCAGGCGCTGGTGCATCAGTTTCATTTCGGTACGCATCTCGACCCGCAGCTTGGCGTCGAGGTTGGACAACGGCTCGTCGAACAGGTAGATCTTCGGCCGCCGCGCCAATGCCCGGCCCATCGCCACACGCTGTTGCTGGCCGCCGGAAAGCTGTGCCGGCTTGCGCTCAAGCAGATGTTCGATCTGCAGCAGGCGCGCCACCCGGCTGACCTCCTCATCAATGGCCGGCTTGGCCAGCTTGCGAATTTTCAGGCCGAACTCGATGTTCTCGCGCACGCTCATGGTCGGGTACAGCGCGTAGGACTGAAACACCATGGCGATGTCACGGTCCTTGGGGCTGGTCTGGCTGACGTCTTCGCCATCAATGAGAATCGCCCCGCCGCTGATGTCTTCAAGGCCGGCAATGCAGTTCATCAGGGTCGATTTGCCACAACCGGACGGGCCGACCAGGATCAGGAACTCACCGTCCTTGATTTTCAGTTCGATGTTTTTCAGCGTGTCTGGCAGGCCGCTGCCGTAGCGTTTGTTGACGTTTTGCAGTTCGAGAGTTGCCATGATTGATCCCTAGCCCTTGACCGCGCCGGCGGTCAGCCCGCGCAGGAAATATTTGCCGGCCAGGATGTAGACCAGCAGTGTCGGCAGCCCGGCGATCATCGCCGCGGCCATGTCCACGTTGTATTCCTTGACCCCGGTACTGGTGTTGACCAGGTTGTTCAGGGCCACGGTGATCGGCTGCGAGTCACCGCTGGAGAACACCACGCCAAACAGGAAGTCGTTCCAGATCTGGGTGAACTGCCAGATCAGGCAGACCATGATGATCGGCGTCGACATCGGCAGGACGATGCGCCAGAAGATGGTGAAGAACCCCGCCCCATCGAGCCGTGCCGCACGCACCAGCGCCTCGGGAATGGTCACGTAGAAGTTGCGAAAGAACAGCGTCGTAAAGGCCAGGCCATAGACCACATGAACAAACACCAGGCCTGTGGTGGTGCTGGCCAGGCCCATCTTGCCGAGGGTGAAGGACGCTGGCAGCAGCACGGTCTGAAACGGCAGGAAGCAGCCGAACAGCAGCAAGCCGAAAAACAGCTGCGAGCCGCGAAAGCGCCACATCGACAGCACGTAACCGTTCAGCGCGCCGATGGCCGTCGAGATGATCACCGCCGGAATGGTGATGCGTATCGAGTTCCAGAAATAGCCATCGACGATGTTCCAGGCCTTGACCCAGCCAATCACCGTGACCACCGCCGGCCAACTGAGCAGGTTGCCGCTGCCGATGTCTTCAGGGGTCTTGAAGCTGGTCAGCAGCATGACCACCAGCGGCACCAGATACACCAGGCAGGCCAGCCACAAAACCGCGTGGATCAGCAAACGGCTGACGGTGGTTCCATTGGAGCCGATCGTGTTACTCATGGCGTTTGCTCCGCAGTTCCGAGTACAGGTACGGCACCAGAATGGCGAGGATCGCGCCGAGCATCAGCATCGCGCTGGCCGAGCCCATGCCCATCTGTCCGCGGCTGAACGTAAAGGCATACATGAACATTGCCGGCAGATCAGAGGAGTAGCCCGGCCCACCGGCGGTCATCGCCGCCACCAGGTCAAAGCTCTTGATCGCGATATGGGCGAGGATCATCACCGCACTGAAAAACACCGGGCGCAGGCTGGGCAGCACCACCCGCCAGTAAATCAGCGGCAGGCTGGCGCCATCCATTTGCGCGGCGCGGATGATCGACTGGTCGACACTGCGCAGGCCGGCGAGAAACAATGCCATGACAAAGCCGGAGGACTGCCACACGGCGGCAATCACCAGGCAGTACACCACCCGCTCCGGGTCCACCAGCCAGTCGAGGCGAAAGCCTTCCCAGCCCCAGTCACGCAGCAGCTTGTCCAGGCCCAGGCCGGGATTGAGCAGCCATTTCCAGGCGGTGCCGGTGACAATCATCGACAGCGCCATCGGGTACAGGTAAATGGTGCGGATCGCGCCTTCGCGGCGAATCCGCTGGTCGAGCAACACCGCAAGAATCACCCCGACCACCAAGCTGATGCCGATGAACAACCCGCCGAACAACAGCAGGTTCTTGCTCGCCACCCACCAGCGGTCGTTATCCATCAACCGCGCATACTGAGCCAGCCCGGCCCACTTGTAGGACGGCAGAAAGGTGGAGTTGGTAAACGACAGCACCAGGGTCCAGAGAATGTAGCCGTAGAAGCCCACCAGCACGATGAGCATGCTGGGCGCCAACACCAGTTTGGGCAGCCAGCGTTGCAGCGCATCGAGCGGCGAGGCTTTGTTGAACACAGCGACAGAAGTCATTGAAGTCATCCAGTCGGGTCGAATTCAGGCCGCAGGCGGTCGCGAGACCCGCAAAGAGTCCCGTCGACACACACAACGGTTAAGGTGATATCCGTAGGCGCTGCCGTAGGAGCTGCCGTAGGAGCTGCTTCAGCAGCGAATAACGCTACGGCTGCTAGCGGGCTGCCTTGATCGCCGAGGCCAGCCGCTTGGCCGCCTGGGCCGGGTCAGCGTTAGGGTCGTTGATGTAGTTGGTCACCACATCGAAAATCGCGCCCTGCACAGCCAGCGAGGTGGCCATGTTGTGCGCCATGCTTGGCTGCAGGCCGCCATTGCCACCGTCTGCCAGGAAGTCCCTGGCCGAGGCCTGGGCGCAGCTGTCGAAGCCATGTTTGTCCATGCTGGCGAGCATATCCTTGCGCACCGGGATCGAGCCCTTGTTGATGCTGAAGACCTTCTGGAACTCTTCACCCAACGCGACTTTGGCCAGGTCCTGCTGGGCAGCGATATCACCCGTACGATCGGCGTTGAGCTTGAAGATCGCCAGCGAGTCGACGTTGTACGTGAACGCCTTCTCGGTGCCCGGGAACGGCACGCACTGGTAGTCCTTGCCGGCAACTTTCTTTGCAGCCGTCCATTCGCTCTTGGCCCAGTCGCCCATGATCTGCATGCCGGCCTTGCCGTTGATCACATCGGCGGCGGCAATGTTCCAGTCACGCCCGGCGCGGTTGGGGTCCATGTAGGTGGCGACTTTCTTCAATTCCGTGAACGACTTGACCATTTCAGGACCGGTCAGCGCTTTATCGTCCAGTTTGACGAACGCTTGCTCGTAGCCCTGAGGGCCCATGACCGAGAGCACCAGGTTCTCGAACACCGTGCTGTCCTGCCACGGCTGGCCACCATGGGCCAGGGCAATGAAACCGGCCGCCTTGAGTTTGTCAGCGGCGGCGTAGAACTCTTCGAGGGTGGTCGGCGCCTTGGCCACGCCGGCCTTCTCCAGCACCTGCGGGTTGACCCACAACCAGTTGACGCGGTGAATGTTCACCGGCACGGCGACGTACTCACCGTCGTACTTGACCGCGTCAGAGACTTTCTTGTCGAGCAACTCGTCCCATTTCTCTTGCTTGGCGACATCTTTGAGGGTGTCGGTGCTCAGCAGGCCCATCGAACCCCAGTCCTGAATGTCCGGCCCCTTGATCTGCGCCACGCCCGGCGGATTACCGGCCACGGTGCGGCTCTTGAGCACGGTCATCGCCGTCGCCCCGCCACCACCGGCTACGGCGCCGTCTTTCCAGGTGAAACCGTCTTTCTCGACCTGAGCCTTGAGGACATCGACAGCGGCTTTTTCGCCACCGGAGGTCCACCAATGGACGACTTCTACCGAGCCTTTGGACTCGGCAGCCTGGGCAGTGAAAGGAAGCAACGTGGCAAGAGAAATGGCAGCGGCAAGCTGGGACAGAGCATTCATTGATTCGGCCTTCTTGTTGTTATTTGGGGCAGGTCGGTTGCCTGCGCTTGAAAGCAGTCTAGCCATATCGAAAGACCGCTTGGTAACGAAGGGATAGGGAATAGTCACAGGTTAGTGACATTTAGTGGCAATGCAGTGGCATCAGGGCAAGCGCGGCAGTTCCAGGGTTACCCGCAAGCCGCCCTCGCGAAGGTTCTGCAGGCTCACCTCGCCACCGTGGCTATGGGCGATATTGCGCGCAATGCCCAGCCCCAGGCCGTAGCCTTGCTGGTTCGAAGCCAGCCGCACGTTAGGCTCGAACACCTGTTCCAGGCGCTGCTCGGGAACGCCCGGCCCCTCGTCATCAACGTGCAGCACGAATACCTCGCGGCGGTCTTCGATATGCAAGTGGGCGCGGTAGCCGTACTTGAGTGCGTTGTCGATCAGGTTGCCGATGCAGCGCCGCAGCGCCAGCGGCTTGCCCATGTACGAAGCCTGAGCCACGCCGTGCAGGGTGATGCGCGCGTCCCCTTCAGCTGACAGATAGGGCTCCACCAGGCAATCGAGCAGGTTATTGAGGTCCACCGGTTCGATGTTTTCGTGAATGTCGGTGTCCTTGACGCACTGCAGTGCGCCTTTGACCAGCAATTCCAGCTCGTCCAGATCGCGCTCGAAGCGCGCCTGCAAGGCCGGGTCATCAAGCAGTTCGACGCGCAGCCGCAAACGGGTAATCGGTGTGCGCAGGTCATGAGAAATCGCGCCGAACAACTGGCCGCGCTCGGTCAGGTAGCGGCTGATGCGGGTGCGCATGGTGTTGAAGGCGCGGCTGACCTCCTGCACCTCGCTGCTGCCGCCCTCGATCAGCGGAGAGGCATCACCGTCCAGTGACAGGTCCCGTGCCACCCTGGCCAGGCGCTTGAGCGGCCGGCTCTGCCAGTGCACCAGCAGGCCGATGAACAGCAGCAGGAACGCGCTGGTCAAGGCGATCGACCAGACCTGCTGGGCCGGCAGGTCTGGTTCTTCCAGAAAGGTGTAAGGTGCGGGCAGCAATGACGCGATGTACAGCCATTCGCCGGGCGCCAGTTCGATCTGGGTGACCAGCACCGGCGGATTGACCGGCTCCAGAGTCAATGCGTAATGCGCCCAGGAGCGCGGCAGTTCGTCGAGTTTCAGGCCGCTGTTGAACAGCCGCAGCTCATCAGGGCTGACGAACCAGGCGACGATCTTCGGCCCGTCGCCCAACGAACTGCGCAGCACCTCGCCCACCGCGCTCAATACCGCATCTTTACGCGGTGTGGCCGGCAGCAGTTGCATGTCCAGCGGATGCTCGTTGAGCGACACCACAAAGCGCGTACCGCCC
Organism: Pseudomonas sp. LJDD11; assembly: GCF_024584215.1. Taxonomy (NCBI): domain Bacteria; kingdom Pseudomonadati; phylum Pseudomonadota; class Gammaproteobacteria; order Pseudomonadales; family Pseudomonadaceae; genus Pseudomonas; species Pseudomonas sp. LJDD11. The sequence continues at coordinate 65,637 of NZ_JANJFL010000006.1, read as the reverse complement.
ATGCTGCGCAGTTGGTCGAGCACCAGCGGCCGGTAGCTGACCGGCAGCGAGCGAAAATAACTGACGCTGGCAGCCATCGAATAAGCCAGGCTGCGCGCACTGTTGAGCAAACCTTCCATCTGGGTGGCGCGCAATTGAGCCACCCAGATGATCCCCGACAGCGACTGGCCCAGCAGCACCGCCAACAGGGTCAATAGCAGCATGCGCCCGAGCAACGTGCGTGGCAGCGCCAGCCAGCGCTGGCGTGCGCCGTTAATGAGCCACTCCCGACTGCACGGTCGCGGCCAGCAGATAACCGCTGCCGCGCACGGTACGAATCAGCCGCGGCGCTTTGCCGGTGTCACGCAAACGCTGGCGCAGGCGGCTGACCGCCATGTCAACGATGCGCTCCAGCGGCATCGGTTCACGGCCTCGGGTGGCATTGCCGATGGTGTCGCGGTCGAGGATCTGCTGTGGATGATCGAGAAACAGCTTGAGCAGGGCGAAATCGGCCCCGGAAAGAATCACCTCTTCACCATCGGCATGAAACAGCCGGTGGCTGACCATGTCCAGGCGCCACTCATCGAACAGCAGCACTTCCCCGCCACGCTCCTGGCCAAACCCGGAGCGGCGCAGCAGGGCTTTGATTCTGGCCAGCAACTCGCGTGGGCTGAACGGCTTGCCCAGATAATCGTCGGCCCCCAGTTCCAGGCCGATGACCCGATCAGCCTCGTCGGAACTGGCGGTGAGCATGATGATCGGCACATGCGGCTGGCGCGGATGCTGACGCGCCCAGCGGCACAGGCTGAAGCCGTCTTCGTCGGGCAGCATGACGTCGAGGATCAACAGGTCGGCGGGGGCTTCGTTGAACGCCTGACGAAACCGGGCACCGTCCGCGGTGGCGCGGACCTGAAAACCGGCCCGGCTCAGGTAGGTTTCGAGCAGTTCGCGAATCTCCTGGTCGTCATCGACCAGCAGCAGGGTTTTATGGGCTGAACTCAAGAAGGTCGTCCTTGTTCAGTGAATTGTTATTGTATGGACAGCGGGTTATTCGAGTACCTGTTCGCCCTCGCCAAACGCCTGTTGCAAGGCCACCCCGGCGCCATTGAGGCCCGGATACTCGGCAGTCGCCAGCCACACCGGCAGACCGTCGAAATAGTCGCTCATCACGCCCTTGTCGGCCATCGCCTGACGGAATCCGCTATTGATAAAAAACTCAGTGAAGCGCGGCACCATGCCGCCGGCGATGTACACGCCCCCCAGCGCACCGAGGGTCAGGACGTTATTACCCACCACCCGGCCAAGGAACACACAGAACTGCTCGAGCACTGCAGCCGCCACGGTATCGCCATCCAGGGCGGCGGCAGTCACGGCTGCCGGCGATTTCAGCGGCGCGTCGATGCCGTCCAGTGCGCAACTGGCCTGATAAAGGCGCAGCAGCCCGGCGCCGCTGAGCACGGTTTCGGCGCTGACGTGTTCGTGCTCGGCCATCAGGCGGGTCCACAACAGCGCTTCACGGGCGCTGCCGACCGGCAGGTTGACGTGACCACCCTCCCCGGGCAACGCGGTCCAGTGATTGTCGCCGGTCTTGACCAGCGTGCCGACGCCAAGGCCGGTGCCTGGCCCGATCACCACACGCGGCCGCTGCGGCTTGCCGATGCCATGGCAGACCGTCAGGTAATCCTCACCCAGCCGGGTCATGCCCAGCGCCATGGCCGCGAAATCGTTGACCAGCAACAGGTGCTCGACCTTCAGGTGCTCACAGAATTTCGAACGGCTGAACTGCCAGTTGCTGTTGGTGAACTGGAATTCATCACCGTCCACCGGGCCGGCGACGGCCAGGCAGACATGGCTGACATCACCGCGTTGCAGGTCAAGGTCTTGCAGGTAGAGTTCGATGGCCTGTTCAGGACCTGCATACTCAGCCGTGGCGAACACCCGGATCGAGTGCAGTTGATCGTCTTCCCAAATCGCGAACCGTGCGTTGGTACCGCCAATATCACCTACCAGAGCCAGCTTCACTTGAGTCCCTCCAGGCTTGCAGTAAAGGCGCTGGCCCCCTGCTCGGCGGAGCTGAAGGCCACACGCATGAAACCGAACAACTCACGACCGCAGCCGACACTGCTGTCGATCTGCGTGGTTGCCGGTTGTCTTGCGGCCAATTCTGCCGGTTCGAGCAGAACTTGCAATGTGCCTTTGACACCGTCGACCCGAATCACGTCGCCATCACGCACCAAAGCCAAAGGGCCACCATCATGGGCTTCCGGGCAAACGTGGATGGCCGCCGGAATCTTGCCCGAGGCGCCCGACATACGCCCGTCAGTGACCAGCGCGACCTTGAAGCCGCGATCCTGCAGCACGCCGAGGAACGGGGTCATCTTGTGCAGCTCCGGCATGCCGTTGCTGCGCGGGCCCTGAAACCGCATCACGGCGACGAAATCGCGCTCCAGCTCACCGGCCTTGAACGCATCGGCCAGCGCCTGCTGGTCTTCGAACACCCGGGCCGGCGCCTCGACCACCTGATGTTCAAGGGCCACCGCTGACACTTTCATCACCCCGCGACCGAGATTGCCTTGCATCACCCGCAGGCCGCCCTCTGGCGAGAATGGCCGCGCCACCGGACGCAGGATATTTTCATCGAGGCTTTGCAGCGGCCCCTCGCGCCACACCAGTTTGCCGTCTTCGAGAAACGGCTCGCGGGTGTAACGGCTCAGCCCATGACCGACTACGGTATTGACGTTTTCATGCAGCAGCCCGGCGCCCAGCAGCTCCCGAATCAGGAACGACATGCCACCAGCGGCCTGGAAGTGGTTGATATCAGCTTTGCCATTAGGGTAGACATGGGTCAGGGTCGGGACCACATCCGAAAGGTCGGCCATGTCCTGCCAGGTCAACAGAATCCCCGCCGCCCGGGCGATGGCCGGCATGTGCAGGGTGTGGTTGGTCGAGCCGCCGGTGGCGTGCAGAGCGACGATGGAGTTGATGATCGAACGCTCATCGACGATTTCGCCAAGCGGCATGAAGCTGCCGCTTTGGCGGGTCAGGCGGGTGACCTGTTGCGCGGCTTCATCGGTCAGCGCATCGCGCAACGGCGTGTACGGGTTGACGAACGAGGCACCGGGAAGATGCAGGCCCATCACCTCCATCAGCAACTGGTTGGTATTGGCAGTACCGTAGAAGGTGCAGGTGCCCGGACCATGGTAGGACTTCATTTCCGAGTCCAGCAGTTCTTCACGGCTCGCCTTGCCTTCGGCATAGCGCTGGCGCACGTCGGCCTTTTCCTTGTTGGACAAGCCCGACACCATCGGCCCGCCGGGCACAAAGAGGGTCGGCAGATGGCCGAAGCGCAGCGCGCCCATCATCAGCCCCGGCACGATCTTGTCGCAGATCCCCAGCATCAGGGCGGCATCGAACATGTTGTGCGACAGCGCGACCGCGGTCGACATGGCGATGGTTTCCCGGCTGGCGATGGCCAGTTCCATGCCCGGCTCACCTTGGGTCACACCATCGCACATGGCCGGCACGCCACCGGCGAACTGGCCGACCGAACCGACCTCGCGCAGGGCCTGCTTGATGCGCTGCGGAAAGTGCTCGTAGGGCTGATGCGCCGAGAGCATGTCGTTGTAGGCCGAGATGATCGCTACGTTGGCAGCGTTCATCAGCCGCAGGGTCTGCTTGTCTTCGCTGCCGCAGCCGGCGACGCCATGGGCAAAGTTGGCGCATTGCAGCTTGGCCCGCATGGGTTCGTCGCTGGCCGCCTCGCGGATCAGTTGCAGGTAGCGCTGGCGGGTCGGACGGCTGCGTTCGATCAGCCGTTCGGTGACCTCAAGGATGCGGGGATGCATGTGATGAACTCCAGGCTAAGGTCTATGGTCACCCGTAAAGATTCTGGACAGTCGCAGGTCACCGGTTTGTCAGGCAAGACCGTGACTTGGGTCATGGTGTCGGATCTTCAAGGTTTGTATTTGTAGGTTTAGGAAAATATTGCCACCAAAAAGGCTTGTTTTCTATTTTTATGAGAATAATCTTGTAATTCAAACAACAAATTCCAGAGAGGACGCGTTCATGGCCCTTCGTATCGCAATCAACGGTTTTGGCCGCATCGGTCGTAACATCCTGCGCGCACTGTATACCCAAGGCTATAGGCAAGACTTGCAGGTCGTCGCCATCAACGACTTGGGCAACAGTGAAATGAACGCCCACCTGCTGCGCTTCGATACTGTCCATGGGCCATTTGACGGCACCGTCGAGTGCGATAGCGAAAGCCTGACAGTCAATGGTGACCGGATTGCAGTCAGCGCCATCCGCAACCCGGCAGACCTGCCCTGGAAGGCCCAACAGGTCGATGTGGTGTTCGAATGCACCGGGCTGTTCACCAGCCGCGACAAGGCGGCGGCGCACATCACGGCCGGCGCCAGCAAAGTGATCATCTCGGCCCCGGCCAGCGGCGCCGACGCCACCGTGGTGTATGGCGTCAACCATGACGTGCTGCGCCAGTCGCACCAGATTATTTCCAACGCCTCGTGCACCACCAACTGTCTGGCGCCGGTGGCACAGGTGCTGCACCGCGAACTGGGCATCGAAAGCGGCCTGATGACCACGGTGCATGCCTACACCAATGATCAGAATCTGATCGATGTCTACCATACCGACCCGTACCGTGCGCGTTCGGCCACTCAGTCGATGATCCCGAGCAAGACCGGCGCCGCCGAGGCTGTCGGGCTGGTATTGCCGGAGCTGGCCGGCAAACTGACCGGCATGGCCGTGCGGGTGCCGGTGATCAATGTGTCACTGGTGGACCTGACCGTGCAGCTCAAGCGCGATACCACGGCCGATGAGGTCAATGCGCTGATGAAAGCGGCCAGCCAGAATTCGAAAGTGCTGGGCTATAACCAGTTGCCACTGGTGTCGCACGACTTCAACCATAACCCGCTGTCGTCGATCTTCGACGCCAACCACACCAAGGTCAGTGGTCGACTGCTCAAGGTGCTGGCCTGGTACGACAATGAGTGGGCGTTTTCCAACCGCATGCTGGATAACTGCCTGGCGTTGCATAACGCGTAGGAGCGGCTTTAGCCGCGAAGATCTTCTGTTTTGCGCAAGATCCATTGCCGCGGTTGACTGACCTGCGGGTTTCGCCCCGACGGGCGAGGTCTTTTTGGAATGCGATCTCACAGGCGCCGACAATCGCGACATTTGGTGCTGGCCGAGCGCAGGTGTCGATTCGGGGGAGAAACCGACATGGATGTCGCTGCTCTTGATATGAAGGGCAGGTGCGATGGGCAGGACGCCCATCGCGCCGGCCCCCGAATCGGCACCGGACGGAGGGAAGTCTGCCCGCAGGGCGGACCCAAACCAGGAGCAAGCGGTTTTCCCCTATTTTGCCAAGCACAAAATAGGGTCGCCCGTCGGGGCGAAACCCTCAGTCCAGACAACTGCGGCCACGATCCATGCACCAATCGTAAGGCCTTCGCGGATCAATCTGCCCCAACAAAACCGGTCAGTTGATAATCACCAGCTTGGGCAATTCATGCACGCTTGCGGAGGTCATCTCGGCCAGTGAGCGGACTACATCCAGCGGGTTGTCCAGCCGGTAGTTACCGGTCACATTGACCTGCGCCAGGGCCGGATTGGTGTTGACGATCAGGCCCGGATAATAACGCCGCAACTCATCGAGCACCTGGCCCATCGGGCAGTTGTCGAAAATCAGCCGGCCCTGCACCCAGGCCAGGTCCCGGCCAGGGTCCAGGCGTTGCTGCGGGCCAAGCCCGGCGGCGTTCAGGCTGACGCTATCACCGGCACTCAGGCTAAGCCGCGAACCACCTTTGACCGCATGCACATCCACCGCGCCACGCTGCACCTGCACCCGCGCCTCGCCGTCGAGATAACGCACCGACATCGCACTGCCACGGGTGCTCATCCGCAGCGGCCCGGCCTCGATCTCCAGTGGCATGCCATGGGCATTGGCCACCTCGAAAAACGCCTCGCCCTGATACAGCCGCGCCAGGCGATGCTGCTCATCGAACTGGCTGGAGAACGCCGAACGGGTATTGAGCAGCACCCGCGAGCCATCATCGAGTTCCAGCCGCTGCCGCTCGCCGGCCACGGTCAGATGATCGGCCTGCAAGCGCAGCGGCAGATTGCCGAAATAGCCCACCCCCAGCAGCAACACCGCTGCCGCCGCCATGGGCCGGGTCCAGGCACGCAGGCGCTGCCAGCGCTGCGGGCGCTGGTTAAGCGTCGCGGCGCTCTGGCGCACGACCTGGCTATTCCAGATCGCCTCGGCCTGGGCGAACGCCTCGGCATGCGCAGGATCGGCCCGCAGCCAGGCCTCAAAGCGCGCCTGCTGCCCGGCATCGGCGGCGTCCAGTTCGATCAGCCAGTTCAAGGCCTGATCCATGGCGCTTGCGCCCGACACGTTTTCGCCTGGCGGGCGTTGGGGGGCTACGGTCACGGTGTTCCTCGGCATTTCTTGTAACGGACGTGTTTATCAGGCGTGGTCAAGCCTGGCAATGACTCCGATACAGATCGCCATGATCAGTTTGAGTTCTTTTTGCACGGTGCTTGGCGAGACATCCAGCGTATCGGCAATTTCCTGATAGCTACAGCCATGCAAGCGGCTGAGCACAAAAATCCGCTGCTGGCGCGGGCTCAACCGCCCAAGGCTGGCGCCCAGGCTGTCGAGCAGATGGCGAGCATGGGCAGAGTCTTCGGGTGAGCCGAACTGCGCGGCAATGCTCTCCAGCTCCTGAGTGGGTACATCCTCAACCAGCATGCGCTCGCGCAGGCGTTGCGCGCGCAAATGGTCGAGGGCCAGGTTGCGCGCGGTCTGGTAGACAAAAGGCTCCAGATGATCGATGGGCCGCTCGGTCAGGGCGCGGGTCACCCGCAGCCAGGTTTCCTGTAACAGATCCTCGGCGGTGCTGTGGCTACCGACCATGCGCTGCAGGGTACGCAACAGCACATCGCGCTGGGCCTGGAAGACATCGTTGAAGCGGGACTGGGACACGGCAGGGCTCGACCGATAATCAAGCCGATGATAATGCTTATCATCCACCTTAAGCGTCAAGCGTTTAATGCTGCCCGATATCAGGCCAGCACGGTGCGCGAACGGCCTGATAAATCTGTAGAAATTTACCCAGTTATTTTTACGCGCCCCCTTGGTGCCGTTCGTCTAGTCATAGCCAATGCAACTGATTCGTATTACCCAAGCATCTCCAATGATGCCGACGACACACGCCAGGGAGCCCTTTCATGCCATCCGCCGCACTACCCCGCTCACGTTTCGCGCTGTCCTTGCTCAGCGTGGCCATGCTGAGCGCCGGCCTGCCCGCCATGTCGGTGCTCGCCGCCGAAACCGCACCCGCCAGCCAGCGCAGTGCCGGCCAGTACTCGTTCAATATCGCCCAGCAACCGCTGGTGGCGGCACTCAACGAATTCAGCCGAATCACCGGCTGGCAGGTCGGCGCGCCTTCGGAGCTGACCCGTAACGTCACCACGGCGGGCGTGCAGGGTTCGCTGGCCCCCGAGCAAGCACTGGAGCGCCTGCTGGCCGGTAGCGCGCTGGGCTATCGCACCATCAGCCCGCAGAACGTGGTGCTGCAGCGCCGCGCCAACGGCAGCGTGCTGGCGCTGGATCAGACCACCATCAGTGCCACTCGCCAGTCACAGGACATCAGCACCGTGAGCAGCACGGTCAGCGTGCATACCCGCGAGCAACTGGACCGCCAGAACGTCAATAACATTCGCGACCTGGTGCGCTACGAGCCTGGTGTTTCGGTGGGCGGCGCAGGCCACCGGGCGGGGACCAACGGCTACAACATTCGCGGTATCGATGGCGACCGGATTCTCACCCAGGTCGATGGCGTCGAGGTGCCAGACCGTTTCTTCAGCGGCCCGTACGCCCAGACCCAGCGCAACTACGTCGACCCGGAAATCGTCAAGCGCGTCGAAATTCTCCGCGGCCCGGCTTCGGCCCTGTACGGCAGCAGCGCCATCGGTGGGGTGGTCAGCTATTACACCCTGGATGCCGACGACATCATCAAAGACGGTCGTGACGCCGGCGCGCGCCTGAAGACCGGCTACAGTTCGGCTGACGACAGCTGGCTGACCTCCGCCAGCGTCGCCGGTCGCTACAACGACTTCGATGCGCTGCTGCACGCCAGCCAGCGCAACGGCCATGAGACCGAGTCCTACGGTGGCACCGGCGGCAATGGCCTGGCGCGCACTGAAGCCAACCCGCAAGACGTGCGCTCGACCAACGTGCTGGCCAAGCTGGGCTGGAACTACGCTGATGATGCGCACCTGCAACTGACCTATGAACGCTACAAGGACGACCGCGATACCGACCTGAAAAGCGCAGTGGGCGGGCCGTTCACCAATGGTGCCGGGCTGGGCATGTACCAATCACGGCTGGGCAACGACACCATCACCCGCGAGCGTTTCGGCCTGGAGCATCGCTTTGCGCTGGACAGCCTGCTGGCCGACAACATCAAGTGGAGCCTGAACTACCAGAACGCCAAGACCTCACAGGGTACTGAAGAGCGCTACTTCCCGTTCTCCCGCGATGTCTATCGTTTCCGTGACACCACTTATCAGGAAAAGCAGTGGATCTTCGATGCCCAGGCCGACAAGGCCTTTGCCCTGGCTGAAACCGACCACCTGTTGACCTACGGCACGACCCTCAAGCAACAGAAAGTCACCGGCCTGCGCAGCGGCTACGGCATCTGTGCCCGGGTACTGGGCGCCTGCCGCGCCGTGGGCGCCGAGAGCACCGCCGACCGTCTGGTGCCGACCAGCGATTTCCCGGACCCGACCATTACCAGCTACGCGCTGTTCGCCCAGGACCAGATCAGCTGGAACAACTGGACCTTCACGCCGGGCGTGCGCTACGACCACACCCGCCTGGATCCGAAGCTGACCCCGGAGTTCATCAACTCCCTGAACCTGGCCAGCAACGGGCAGGCCAGCGGCGACGACAAGACCTGGCATCGGGTTTCGCCCAAGTTCGGCGTGACCTACGCGATTGACGAGCAGTACACCTGGTACGGCCAGTACGCCGAAGGCTTCCGCACCCCATCGGCCAAGGCCCTGTTTGGCCGCTTCGACAACCCCAACGCCGGCTACTCGGTCGAACCCAACCCGAATCTGGAGCCGGAAAAGAGCAAGAGCTTCGAGACCGGCCTGCGTGGCCGCTTCGACGCCGGTTCGTTCGATGTCGCAGTGTTCTATAACAAGTACCGCGACTTCATCAACGAGGACGCGCTGAGCCCCGGTTACAACGAGACGACCTTCCAGTCCAGCAACATCCGCCACGCCACCATCAAGGGTGCTGAGTTCAAGGGCCGCCTGGATCTGGGCCACTTCGGCGCGCCGCAGGGCCTGTATACCCAGGCGTCGCTGGCCTGGCTGCAAGGCCGCAACGACGACACTGGCGAGCCGATCAACAGCGTCAACCCGCTGACCGGGGTGTTCGGCCTGGGCTATGACCAGGATAACTACGGCGGGCTGTTGAGCTGGACCCTGGTCAAGCGCAAGAACCGCGTCGATGACAGCAACTTCCACACCCCCGATGGCGTTTCCAGCCAGTTCAAGACCCCGGGCTTCGGCGTGCTGGACCTGACCGGTTACTACAAGGTCACTCAGGACGTGACGCTCAGCGCGGGCCTCTACAACCTGACCGACAAACAGTACTGGCTGTGGGATGACGTGCGCGGCTACGACGGCGTCGGTGAAGCCGGGGTGACGGCCCCCGCCAACCTCGACCGGTTGACCCAGCCGGGGCGCAACTTCAGCGTCAATCTGGTGTGGGACATCTGACTGCCAGTGGCTGGCTGAACAAATGCCGCACGCTGTGCGGCATTTTTTTACGTGGCGCAAGCGGCCCACTCGTCTATTCAACAAGCCCTGAAATTTCTCGCAAGGAAGATTCGATGACCACCGATACCCCGAGCCGCGAGCTTCGCTCACAACGCCTGAACAAGATCACCCACGCACCACACGAGAAGCTCGATCACGCGGTCAAGGCCCATGCGCCGTTTGCCACCCTGAGCAGCTACACACGCTTCGTGGTTGCCCAGTATCTGTTCCAGAGCGAACTGCAAGCGCTGTACCGCGACCCGCAACTGATCGCCCTGATTCCGGACCTGGCCCAGCGTTGCCGCGCCGAACAGGCCGCCGCCGACCTGCAAGACCTCAATACCGAACTGCCGGCCGGCGTCGCGGGTGCGGTACAGCAACCCGGCGTTGCCCAGGCGCTGGGCTGGCTGTTCGTCTCGGAAGGTTCCAAGCTCGGTGCGGCGTTTCTGATCAAGCGCGCTGAAGCGCTGAACCTCAGCCATCAATTCGGCGCGCGTCACCTGGGCGAGCCCGAGGGCGGTCGTGCCGCCGGCTGGAAAGCCTTTACCCGGATTCTCGACGAGCTGCCCCTGAGCGCCAGCCAGGAAGCCGAACTCGACCAGGGCGCCCTGGCGGCGTTCGAGCGTTTTGGTGTGCTGCTGGAGCACGCCTACGCCGGCTCTGCGGCCCCTCAGGCTGACGTGGCTCAGGCATGACAGCAGGGGCAAGCCTTGGCGGGGCTGCTGCGCTTGCAACAACGCGGTTTGCGTTGCACCCGGCACAGCCCCTAAGCTGGCCGGGCTTTTGAACTCGCCGATCATGACCATGACCTACAAACCGCCCGGCTCCAGACTTTCACGCCTGCTTTACGGCCTGCTGGCTTACACCAGCTTGGCGATAGGCATCATTGCCATTTTCGTTCCCGGCCTGCCGACCACCGAGTTCATTCTGTTGGCCGCCTGGGCAGCCACCCGCAGTTCACCACGCCTCAATGCGTGGCTTGAGAATCACCGGCTGTTCGGGCCAATGCTGTACAACTGGCGCAATGGCCGGATGGTCTCGCGCGGCAGCAAGATCAGCGCGACGATCAGCATGCTGGCCTGCGCCATTTTGATGCTGAGCCTGTTCACCCACGTGTGGTGGCTGTATCTGGCAATCGCCGGCATGGCCATGGGCAACCTGTGGCTGTGGTCACGCCCGGAACCTGCCAGCAAGCCACCATTGACCCACGACAAGCGCTGAACCCGGATAGTCCGGTAGTGTCTATCCGGACACATTCATCTGCTTTGTGGGGAACGCCAGCATGTTCGAACCCGGCCATCTGCATCTCAGTCACAGCGCACTGCAAAAAACCGATCACAGCTTTGATATCCATCTGCGCTATCAACGCGTCGAAGACCCGGCGCTGGGCACCTGCATGAGTTTCGAGATGCAGGGCGAAATCGACGGCAAGCCGTTCAGCGAAACCTTCCAGCTGCCTCGCGACCTGGCCTTCAACTTTGCCCAGAACGCCAGCCGCATCGCCATCCGCCACGGCCTGCCCAACCCGGCCGGGCTGCCAATATCGCAACATCAGGACTACGACCGGATGTTCGAGGATATTCGCGCCCAATTGCATGCCCAACCCGGCGAGCCGGTCAAACCGGAACATCTGGAGTAGCCAGCCGACACCCGGTTGACCGGACAGCAACCGTACAGGACGTGCTGGCGATCACAAGGCATACTGGCGACCTCTTGAGCCTCCATGCCTGTTCATCATGCGCATCCATGTCTGCTTCATTGACCGTGTCGGTATCACCCAGGAAGTTCTGGCGATCCTCGGCAGCCGCAATCTGAACCTCGATGCCGTGGAAATGGTGCCGCCGAACGTCTATATCGACGCGCCGACGCTCAGCCCGAAGATGCTTGAAGACCTCAAGGACGCGCTGTTTCGGGTGCGCGGCGTCGAAGCCATTACCGTGGTCGACATACTGCCCGGCCAGCGTCGCCACCTACAGCTCGATGCGTTGCTGGCCGCCATGACCGACCCGGTGCTGGCACTGGACAGCGAGGGCCTGGTATTGCTGGCCAACCCGGCGCTGGTGGCGCTGATCGGTCGCGAGCCGGTGGGTGAGCCGGTGGGCACACTGCTCAACGACCCCGACCTGCAAGCCAGCCTGCGCGACAACGGCTTTCGGCTGCCCATGCGCGAAATCACGTTGGGCGGTGAAGCGCTGCTGCTGGAAACCACCCCTATCACCGAAGCCGGTGGCCTGCTCACCCTCTACCCGCCCAGCCGTATCGGCGAACGCCTGTCGGCCCTGCACCACGACCACGCTGAAGGCTTCGACGCGCTGCTCGGTGATTCTGCGCCCATCCGCACCCTCAAGGGCCGCGCCCAGCGTGTCGCAACCCTGGATGCACCACTGCTGATTCGCGGCGAAACAGGCACCGGCAAAGAACTGGTGGCCCGCGCCTCCCATGCCAGCAGCGCCCGGCATGGCGAGCCGTTTCTGGCATTGAACTGCGCCGCATTGCCTGAGAGCCTGGCCGAGAGCGAGCTGTTCGGCTACGCGCCGGGTGCATTTACCGGCGCCCAGCGCGGCGGCAAGCCGGGGCTGATGGAACTGGCCAACCGTGGCACGGTGTTTCTTGACGAGATCGGCGAGATGTCGCCCTATCTGCAAGCCAAACTGCTGCGTTTTCTCAGCGATGGCAGCTTTCGCCGGGTGGGCGGCGACCGGGAAATCAAAGTCGATGTACGCATCATCAGCGCCACCCACCGCGACCTCGAAAAGATGGTCGCCGAAGGCAGCTTTCGTGAAGACCTGTTCTATCGCCTGAACGTCCTCAACCTGCACGTGCCGCCGCTGCGCGAGCGCGGCCAGGACATTGTGCTGCTGGGGCGCTTTTTCATGCAGCAGGCCTGCACTCAGATCCAGCGCCCGCTCTGCCGCCTGACTGGCGAGGCGCAAAGCGCATTGCTTGGCTACCGCTGGCCGGGCAATGTGCGGCAATTGCAGAACGTCATCTTCCGCGCCGCCGCCGTCAGTGAAAGCTGCCAGGTGGAACTGGCCGATCTGGATATCGCCGCGACCGCAGTCGCCGGCCAGCCCGTCGAGACCGTCGGCAGCCTGGAACAGGCAGTCGACGGGTTCGAAAGGGACCTGCTGTTGCGCCTGTACGCTGACTACCCCTCGACGCGCCAACTCGCCAGCCGCCTGGGCACTTCCCACACCGCAATTGCCCACCGCCTGCGCAAGTACGGCATTGGTCAACAGACGATACGCACCTAGTCGTATCGAAATCAATACACCGTAACGATTTAAATACAGAGCCACCCTGAGCACCCATCTGCAAGGCCGGCAGCCGTTGCCTGCGACGCCTGCCAGCAACCTCGTATCGAAATCGTTACAGAGCAATAACCCAATTTCCTCAAAAAAACCATCAAGCCTTTGATTTATATACAAAAAATTTAATTGGTCAGAAACTTGCTAGATGAGCGACATAGGGCATGCCCATGCAGCATGCCGTCGCCCCCCCCAGGAGTTTTTATGAGCGAGTTGCGATTCACCGTTGAACACGAATGGCTGAGAACCGAAGCCGATGGCAGCATCACAGTCGGTATCACGCCTTATGCCCAGAATTCGCTCGGTGACGTGGTCTTTGTGCAACTTCCCGAATTACAGACCTACACTCAACACGCCGAAGTGTCGGTGGTGGAGTCGGTCAAGGCCGCCAGCAGCCTGTACATGCCCCTCGATGGCGAAGTGGTCGAGGTCAACCAGGCGCTTAGCGAGACCCCTGAGCAGGTCAACGAGGACGCTCTGGGTGCCGGATGGTTCTTCCGCTTTGTGCCGGCCGACGCCAGCGCCATCCATACTTTGCTCGATCAGGACGCGTACGACCGCCTGATCCAAGCCAACGCCGAAGCCTGAGGAGCACGTCATGAGTGATCGCATCGAGCTCAGCACCAACAACGAATTCATCGACCGGCACATCGGCCCGCGTGCAGCGGACGAGGCGGCCATGCTGCAGACGCTGGGCTACGACTCGCTGGAAGCACTGACTGCCAGCGTGATTCCGGAGAGCATCAAGGGCAGCAGCGTGCTGAACCTGCCGGCCGGGCAAAGCGAAGCTGACGCACTGGCGTCGCTCAAAGCCATTGCCGGGCAGAACCAACTGTTCAAGACCTACATCGGCCAGGGCTACTACAACACCCATACACCAGCACCAATCCTGCGCAACCTGCTGGAAAACCCGGCCTGGTACACTGCCTATACCCCCTACCAGCCAGAAATTTCCCAAGGCCGCCTGGAAGCGCTGCTGAATTTCCAGACCCTGATCAGCGACCTGACCGGCCTGCCAATCGCCAACGCCTCCTTGCTTGATGAAGCCACTGCCGCTGCCGAAGCCATGACCTTCTGCAAGCGCTTGAGCAAGAACAAGGGCAGCCAGCAATTCTTTGCCTCCATCCATTGCCACCCGCAGACCCTCGACGTGCTGCGCACCCGTGCCGAGCCGCTAGGCATCACCGTGGTGGTGGCTGACGAAGCCGAGTTGGGCGATGTCAGCGATTACTTCGGCGCCTTGCTGCAATACCCGGCCAGCAATGGTGATGTGTTCGACTACAGCGAGTTGATCGCACGCTTGCACAGCGCCAATGCGCTGGTGGCCGTGGCTGCCGACCTGCTGGCGCTGACCCTGCTGACCCCGCCCGGCGAGTTCGGCGCCGACGTGGCGATCGGCACCGCCCAACGCTTCGGCGTGCCGCTGGGCTTCGGCGGCCCGCATGCGGCGTACTTCTCGACCCGTGATGCGTTCAAGCGCGACATGCCCGGCCGTCTGGTCGGCGTCTCGGTCGATCGCCACGGCCAGCAAGCCCTGCGCCTGGCCATGCAGACCCGCGAGCAACATATCCGCCGCGAGAAAGCCACCAGCAACATCTGCACCGCGCAGGTGCTGCTGGCCAATATCGCCAGCATGTATGCCGTCTACCATGGCCCGCGCGGCCTGACCCGCATCGCCAACCGCGTGCACCGCCTGACCGCGATTTTCGCCGCCGGCCTGAACCCGCTGGGCCTGAAAGCCGAGCAGGAGTTCTTCTTCGACACCCTGACCCTCGCCACCGGCGCACGCACCGCTGAACTGCATGGCCGCGCCCGCAGCCACAACGTCAACCTGCGCGAGGTCGACAGCACGCATCTGGGCCTGTCGTTCGACGAAACCACCTCCCCGGACGACATCAAAGCCCTGTGGGCGCTGCTGGCCACTGACGGACAGGCGCTGCCGGACTTTGACAGCCTGGCAGCCAGCGCCACCTCGCGTCTGCCCCACGGCCTGCTGCGTCAGTCGGCGATTCTCGATCACCCGGTGTTCAACCGTTACCACTCCGAAACCGAGCTGATGCGCTACCTGCGCAAACTGGCCGACAAGGACCTGGCGCTGGACCGCAGCATGATCCCGCTGGGTTCGTGCACCATGAAGCTCAACGCCGCCAGCGAAATGATCCCGGTGACCTGGGCCGAATTCGGCAACCTGCACCCGTTCGCCCCGGCCGAACAAAGCGCCGGTTACCAACTGATGACCGACGAACTGCAGGCCATGCTCTGCGCGGCCACCGGTTATGACGCGGTATCGCTGCAGCCCAACGCCGGCTCGCAGGGCGAATACGCCGGCCTGCTGGCGATCCGTGCCTATCACCAGAGCCGTGGTGACCAGGACCGTGACGTATGCCTGATCCCGTCCTCTGCCCACGGCACCAACCCGGCCACCGCCCAGATGGCCGGCATGCGCGTGGTGGTGACCGCCTGCGATGCACGCGGCAACGTCGATATCGAAGACCTGCGCGCCAAGGCTGTTGAGCACCGCGACAAACTCGCTGCGCTGATGATCACCTACCCGTCGACCCACGGTGTGTTTGAGGAAGGCATTCGCGAAATCTGCGCCATCGTGCATGACAACGGCGGCCAGGTGTACATCGACGGCGCCAACATGAACGCCATGGTCGGCCTCTGCGCACCGGGCAAGTTCGGCGGTGACGTGTCGCACCTGAACCTGCACAAGACCTTCTGCATTCCCCATGGCGGCGGCGGCCCGGGCGTCGGCCCGATCGGCGTCAAAGCGCATCTGGCGCCGTTCCTGCCGGGGCACCGTCATCTGGAACAGCAACAGGGCGCGGTATGCGCCGCACCGTTCGGCAGCGCCAGCATCCTGCCGATCACCTGGATGTACATCCGCATGATGGGCGGCGAAGGCCTCAAGCGCGCCTCGCAGATGGCCATTCTCAATGCCAACTACATTGCCCGGCGCCTGGAAGAGCACTATCCGGTGCTGTACACCGGCAGCAACGGCCTGGTCGCCCACGAGTGCATTCTTGACCTGCGGCCGCTCAAGGACAGCAGCGGCATCACCGTCGACGATGTGGCCAAGCGCCTGATCGATTTTGGCTTCCACGCACCGACCATGTCGTTCCCGGTGGCCGGCACGCTGATGATCGAACCGACTGAAAGCGAAGCCAAGGAAGAACTCGACCGGTTCTGCACAGCGATGATCGCCATCCGTGAAGAAATCCGTGCGGTGGAAAACGGCAGCCTGGACAAAGACGATAACCCGCTGAAAAACGCGCCGCATACCGCTGCCGAACTGACCGGCCAATGGGATCACCCTTACAGCCGCGAACAGGCGGTCTACCCGGTGGCTTCGCTGGTCGACGGCAAGTACTGGCCACCGGTCGGGCGGGTCGACAACGTCTACGGCGACCGCAACCTGGTCTGCTCCTGCCCGTCCATCGAGAGCTATCAGCAAGCCTGATCGTCTCGTTCACTTGCTTCTCTGGCAGGCCTGCCCCGGTTTTCCGGGACAGGCCCGCACATTCGCATTCAGGAATCGACCATGTCTGATCAACCGCTGCTGACCACCCCGCTGCACAGCCTGCACCGCGAACTGGGCGCCAGGATGGTGCCATTCGCCGGTTATGAAATGCCGGTGCAATACCCGCTCGGCGTCATGAAAGAACACCTGCACACTCGCGCCCAGGCCGGCCTGTTCGATGTCTCGCACATGGGCCAGATCCTGCTCACCGGCAGAGACGCTGCCCGCGCGCTGGAAAGCCTGGTGCCGGTGGACATCATCGATCTGCCGCAGGGCATGCAGCGCTATGCGCTGTTCACCAATGAACACGGCGGGATTCTCGACGATCTGATGGTTGCCCGGCTCAGCCCAGAGCAATTGCTGCTGGTGGTCAACGCCGCTTGCAAACAGCAGGACCTGGCGCACTTGCGTCAGCACCTGAGCGGCCAGTGCCAGATCGAAGAGCTGTTTGAGCAACGTGCCCTGCTTGCCCTGCAAGGCCCGCAAGCCGCCACAGTACTGGCACGCCTGGCCCCGCAAGTTGCCAGCATGACCTTCATGCAGTTTGCCAGCGTGACGATTCTGGGCAGCGACTGCTATGTCAGCCGTTCGGGCTACACCGGCGAAGACGGTTACGAGATTTCAGTGCCTGCCAGCGCCGCCGAAGCGTTGGCCCGGCGCCTGCTGGCCGAACCGGAAGTCGAGGCCATCGGCCTCGGTGCACGGGATTCACTGCGCCTGGAAGCCGGCCTGTGCCTGTATGGCCATGACATGAATAGTGACACTTCTCCCGTGGAAGCCAGCCTGCTATGGGCGATTTCCAAGGCCCGTCGCGCCGGCGCCGAACGTGCCGGAGGCTTTCCGGGGGCCGAGCGCATCTTCGCCCAACAGCAGGAAGGCGTGAGCCGCAAGCGCGTCGGTTTGTTGCCGCAGGAGCGCACTCCCGTGCGCGAAGGCACGCAAATCGTCGACGATCAGGGACGAGAAATCGGCCAGGTCAGCAGTGGTGGCTTCGGTCCAAGCCTGGGCGGGCCGCTGGCGATGGGCTATCTGGACAGCGCCTTCAGCGCTCTTGATACCCCGGTCTGGGCGCTGGTCCGTGGCAAGCAGGTGCCGATGAAAGTGGCAAAAATGCCTTTTGTTGCGCAACGTTACTTCCGCGGCTAAGCGCAGCGCCAAAAAACCAGCTGCATGCCTGCAGTCGTCACAGCTTTGTCGATGATCTTTCATGGTTCTGCAATAACATCGAATGGTCTGTTTTGTGCACCGCCCAAGTGCACAAAGCAGGCCAGATATGCGACTTGCCCCAAGCCGGTGAATTTTCTTTGGGTGCTGCTCAAGCCCTTTAAAATCCGGGGCTTCGCGGGGGCTTGTTTTTGTAACGAGAGTTGGCGTAGAGTGCCCTGACTGTGTTTGCATAGGTCGCTGAATCTGGACCTGGGCAGTAGCTCAAAGCTTTGCTACACCCGTTCTACGTTTCTTACTTCCTGCAACCAGCCCCAGTACTTTTTTGGCATTTCCGGCCGAAAGAGGCTGTCATTAATTCAAGCGTCAAGGAAATAAGAAAATGTCCCAACGTCAGAGCGGCACCGTTAAGTGGTTCAACGACGAGAAAGGTTTTGGTTTTATCACTCCTGAGAGCGGTCCGGATCTGTTCGTGCATTTCCGCGCGATTCAGGGCAACGGCTTCAAGAGCCTGAAAGAAGGCCAGAAAGTGACCTTCATCGCCGTGCAAGGCCAGAAAGGCATGCAGGCTGACGAAGTGATCGCAGAAGCCTAAGCAACTGCCTGATCGCCAAAAGCCCCTGGTATTGACTTACCAGGGGCTTTTTTATAGGCCGACCCCGCTACCATAAGTGCCTCTTCGTCAACGAGGCCTTGCCATGTCTACCCACCTGCTCAAGCCTGAAGGCCCCTTCCCGCCCGCTGGCCTGTTACGCCGCCTCGCGGCGATCAGTTATGACTTGCTGCTGTGCCTGGCCGTGCAAATCGTCACTGCCTTTATCTACAAGTTGATCTGGATGGCTTTTGTCGGTGAAGCGCGCTTGCGTGAGCTGACCGAGTCCGGGGCAATGGATGGCGACCCTGTGCTGTCTTCGCTGCTGTTGCTGGTGACCTTTGCGTTCTTTGCCAAGTTCTGGACCCATGCGGGCCAGACGCTGGGCATGCAAGCGTGGGGGGTGCGTGTGCAGAATGCCGATGGCAGCGCGATCAGTCTGACCCAGGCGCTGCTGCGCTTCATGGTGGCAATTGCCTCAGGGTTGTGTCTTGGGGCGGGGTTTGTGTGGGCGCTGTATGACAAGCAGGGGCGGACCTGGCATGACATCTATTCGAACAGTCAGTTGGTGAGATTGCCCAAGCGTACGGCTGGGTGATGTTCGGGTCGTTTGACAGCACTGGCGCAGGTGTTTTCGCCCGCCCTGCTTCGCCCTGGCGGGCGACAGGTTTGGCGTCGCCGCAGCCCAGTCAACTGCGGCAACGCCCTTTAACGTCAGCTACAGGCCAGCCAGATTCAGCGGTGATCCTGCACAGCAGCCGCCAGCAGAGCCGGCCTCCCACAAAAGGGCGTGCACTGACTGTTCAGATCAACCCGCCCTACGCAGCAGCCACACCCCGGCCAAGGCACAAATCGCCGCCGGGACCAGCACCGCAAACAACGGCGAGAAGCCAAACACCAGGCTCGACGGGCCGAGCAAATCCTGGGCGATGCGGAATACAAAGCCCACCAGCACACCAGTGAATACCCGCTGCCCAAGGGTCACCGAGCGCAACGGGCCGAAGATGAATGAAATCGCCATCAGCACCAGCGCCACAGTGACCGCCGGTTGCAGCACCTTGGTCCAGAACGCCAGCCAGTAACGGCCGTTGTTGAGCCCCTGCTCAGCCAGATAATGCGCGTAGCTCCACAGCCCGGTGATCGACAGCGACTCCGGCGGCATGATCACCGTGCTGAGCAGTTGCGGGCTGAGGGAAACATCCCAGCGCTCATTCGGGGTCTTGATCACTTCGGTGTGTCCTTCACGGAAATGCGTGGTGCTGATGTCGCTCAGCTCCCAGTAATTCTCGTGATAGCTGGCCTGGCGGGCGAAGCTGGCGCTCAGCATATGGCGCTGATCGTCGAAGCGATAACGGGTCACCCCGTACATCAAGCCATTGGGCTGGACGCTGTTGATGTGAATGAACTCATCACCCTGGCGGTGCCACAGGCCATGCTTGGCGCTCTGCGAGTTACCGGTGCCCTGTGCCAGCGAGCGGTCGGCCTGGGCCTTGCTCTCGGCGTAGGGCGCCACATATTCGCCAACCAATACGCCGACCAGCATCAGCGCCAGCATCGGCTTCATGACCGCCCAGACGATACGTCCGATGGACACACCGGCAGCGCGCATGATGGTCAGCTCGCTGCTGCTGGCCAGGGTACCCAGGCCGATCAGGCAACCGATCAGCGCCGCCATTGGCAGCATTTCATAGACCCGGCGCGGCGCAGTGAACAGCACGAACGAGCCGGCATCGAGCAGCGTGTAATTGTCGCCCAGGTCGCCCATTTCGTCGATGAAAGCGAACAGCGAGGCCAGCCCCAGGATAATGCCCAGTACGGCAAGGATCGCCATGAAGACGCTCTTGCCGATGTAACGATCGAGCTTAACCATGAGCCACCTCCCCGGCCGTGCGGCGGGCGGCCAGTTTCAGGCGTAACGGCTCCCAGTACATCAGCCCCACGCCGATCGCCAGAAACAGGGCGTGAACCCACCACATGCCCAGCGCCATGGGCAGCTTGCCCTTTTCAAGGGCGCCGCGAACGGCGATGAGTATCGTCAGGTAAGCCATGTACAGAAGAATCGCCGGCAAGAGTTTCAGGTAACGGCCCTGGCGCGGGTTGACCCGCGCCAGCGGCACCGCCATCAGGGTCACGATGAACACCAGGATCGGCAGCGAGATGCGCCAGTGCAGTTCGGCCTGGTAGCGCGGCGTGTCGTTGCCGAACAGCTCGCTGCTCGGGATCGCATCGCGTTCGGTGACTTCGGCACTGATTTCAGGCTTGGGCAGCATCGCACCATAGGTGTCGTACTGAATGGCCCGGTAATTGGCCTCGCCAGGGTTGCCGTCGTAGCGGTAGCCGTTCTCCAGCACCAGGAAGCGACTGCCGTCCGGGCGCACTTCCTGACGGCCCTTCTCGGCAACCAGTACGGTAATGCCCCGTTCCTCGCTCTTGTCGTCGGACATCCGCCGCTCGGAGATGAACACACCGCCCAACTGGGTACGGTCTTCGGACAGCTCTTGGGTATAGGTGATGCGGGTGCCGTCGCGCAGGGCTTGGAAGCGGCCCGGCACCAGTGTGTCGAACTCGGTCAGGGCGTCCTGCTTGTTGATCAGCACGGCAAATTGCGAGGCACCCTGCGGTGCCAGGCTGAAGCTCAGCCAGGCCACCAGCAGCGCGACCAGCGTCGCCGGGCCCAGGGTAATCGCCAGCAGGCGTTGCTGGCTCATGCCGGTGGCCGCCAGCACGGTCATTTCGCTTTCCAGATACAGGCGCCCGTAGGCCAGCAGGATGCCCAGAAACAGGCCCAGCGGCAGAATCAACTGCAGAAACCCCGGCAGGCGAAAGCCCATGATCATGAACAGCACGCCAGGGTCCAGTGCGCCGGAGGCAGCCTGGGCCAGGTACTTGATGAAGCGCCCGCTCATGATAATCACCAGCAGCACGGCGCTGACGGCGCTCAGCGTAACCAGCACTTCACGGGACAGATAACGAAAGACGATCAAACCAGACACTCCAGATTTGCCAGGCAGCGGCGGCCAGACAAGGAAAAAGACGAGCCACGGTAAAGGAATCATGCAGCAGGCTGCACGGTCCGGAAAAAATATGCGGCATTATCCTGTGATTGACTCCTTCTGTCACTTAACGACGGGGATAGTTCGTTCAGCCATCTCCTACAAATGCGTTACGGGGTTGTCAGCGGTTACATCGCAGGGTCAAACTGCGGGTCAGTCTATCCGCCAGACCTTTGACACAGGACGGCGCGTGCCACCTACCTCATTCATTTGCAAAGTTCACAGTCATTCGGGGACCCGACATGGAATTGGTTGTTAAAAGCGTTAGCCCAGAAACCCTGAAAACCGCAACGCTGGTTGTCGCCGTGGGCGAAGGCCGGACGCTGGGTGCGGCAGCCAAGAGTGTCGACGCCCTGAGCGGTGGCGCCCTGAGCGCCGTGCTCAAACGCGGTGACCTGGCCGGCAAGGTTGGCCAGAGCCTGCTGCTGCACAGCCTGCCCAACCTCAAGGCCGAGCGCGTGTTGCTGGTCGGTGTGGGCAAGGATGAAGAGCTGTCTGACCGTCAGTTCCGCAAGGTGATTGCCGGCATTCTCGGCACCCTCAAAGGTCTGGGCGGCAGCGATGCCGCACTGGCCCTGGACGAACTGAAGGTCAAGCACCGCGAAACCTACGGCAAGACCCGCCTGCTGGCCGAAACCCTGTTCGACGGCGGCTATGTCTTTGACCGTTTCAAGAGCCAGAAAGCCGAAGCGCGCAGCCTGAAGAAGATCACCCTGCTGACTGCCAAGGCCAGCACTGCGCAGGTAGAAAGCGGCGTGGCCCACGCCCGCGGCATCGCCAGCGGCATGTCGCTGACCCGCGACCTGGGCAACCTGCCGCCAAACATCTGCCACCCGACTTACCTGGGCGAGCAGGCCAAGGCGCTGGGCAAGGCACACAAGAATCTCAAGGTCGAAGTCTTCGACGAGAAAAAACTCAAGGAACTGGGCATGGGCTCGTTCCTCGCCGTGGCCCAGGGCAGCGCGCAGCCACCACGCCTGATCGTGATGAACTATCAGGGCGCCAAGAAGAACGACAAACCCTTCGTGCTGGTCGGCAAAGGCATTACCTTCGACACCGGCGGCATCAGCATCAAGCCCGCCGCAGCCATGGATGAAATGAAGTACGACATGTGCGGCGCCGCCAGCGTATTCGGCACCCTGCGCGCGGTACTGGAGCTGCAACTGCCGATCAACGTGGTGGGCATCATTGCCGCAGCCGAGAACATGCCGAGCGGCACCGCGACCCGCCCTGGCGACATCGTCACCACCATGAGCGGCCAGACCGTCGAGATTCTCAATACCGACGCTGAAGGCCGCCTGGTGCTGTGCGACGCACTGACCTACGCCGAGCGCTTCAAGCCGCAGGCGGTCATCGACATCGCAACCCTGACCGGCGCCTGCGTGGTCGCCCTGGGCGCCCACACCAGCGGCCTGCTGGGCAACAACGATGGCCTGATCAACCAACTGCTCGATGCCGGCAAGCTGGCGGACGACCGCGCCTGGCAACTGCCGCTGTTCGATGAGTACCAGGAGCAGCTCGACAGCCCGTTCGCCGATATCGCCAACATCGGCGGCCCGAAAGGCGGCACCATCACCGCCGCCTGCTTCCTGTCGCGCTTCACCAAGAGCTACAACTGGGCACACCTGGACATCGCCGGCACCGCCTGGACCAGTGGCGGCAAGGACAAGGGCGCCACTGGACGTCCGGTTCCCCTGCTGACCCAGTACCTGCTGGACCGCTCGGGCGTTTGATCAACCTGCCGCGCCTGATGGGCCTGTATCAATGCGGGCGCGGCCGTTTGCGGAACTGACATGCCCCAGATCGACTTCTATATTTTACCCAGCCCGGCCAGCGAGGCCCGGCTGGACTTTGCCTGCAAGCTCACGGAGAAGGCCTGGCGGCTTGGCCATCGGGTCTACCTGCATTGCAGCGACGCCGCCCAGCGCGATGATCTCGACGCGCGCCTGTGGCGCTTCAAGGGCGAAAGCTTCGTGCCCCACGGCGATGCCGAAACTGACCACCAGGCCCCCGTGGTTCTGGGCCTGGGCGATGCGGCGGGCGAGCATCGGGATCTGCTGATCAACCTCGATTTGCAGATCCCGGCATTTTTCAAGCAATTTGCCCGGGTTGCCGAGGTCGTAATCGAAGACCCGGCTGTTCGCCAGGCGGCGCGGACCTGTTTTCGCACCTACCGCGAACAGGGCTATGCTCCGCAAGACCACCGACTACAGCGTCTTTGAGTAAACGATGGATACTTCAAAAAAAGCTGAATCCGCGCATCTGCTGGACGATCTCGAATCGATCCGCAAGCTGCTCGGCGACGAGAACCTGCAACCGCCCCTGCTGACCGAAACGGTTCACTACGAAGAACAGATCCCGTTGCTGTTCGATGTGGTCGAAAGCCCGCCCCAGCCGCCGGTACACCTTGCCGACCCGGCTGACGCTGCCCCCGCACAACAGGCTACAGCAGCGCTGCCCGCCGCCGAAGCCCCCACCCCCGACGTACCGCCCAGTGTCGACGCCCTGCTGCACCTGGACAGCGAGCTGCGCTCGGCCGCGCAATTGATCATGCAGGACGTCATCAGCGACTTCGCCCCGCATATCGAAACCGAGATCAAGCGGCGTCTTGAAGCACGGCTGGAACGACTGCTGGCCAGCACCGGCAATAAAAACTGAGCCCAGCAACCCATAGCGGCTGATTCAACCCAATCGCCGCTTTGGGCCTGGCGCTTGCCACTGGTGGCTTGCAGCTCCACCACAGGGGTATACTTGCCGGTTTCCGAATCAATGCCACAGGTTCCCGCCGCGCATGGACAAGACTTACCAGCCGCACGCCATCGAAACTTCCTGGTACCAGACCTGGGAGTCCGAGAACTACTTCGCTCCGCAGGGCTCGGGTGACTCGTACACCATCATGATCCCGCCGCCGAACGTGACCGGCAGCCTGCACATGGGCCATGGCTTCAATAACGCGATCATGGACGCGCTGATCCGTTTCCGCCGCATGCAGGGCCGCAACACCCTGTGGCAACCAGGCACCGATCACGCCGGTATCGCCACCCAGATGCTGGTCGAGCGTCGCCTTGAAGCCCAAGGCCTGAACCGCCATGAACTGGGCCGCGAGAAATTCCTCGACAAGATCTGGGAATGGAAAGCCGAGTCCGGTGGCAACATCAGCCGCCAGATCCGCCGTCTGGGCTCTTCGGTGGACTGGTCCCGTGAGCGCTTCACCATGGACGACGGCATGTCGGCCGCCGTCCAGGAAGCCTTCGTGCGCCTCTACGAAGACGGCCTGATCTACCGTGGCAAACGCTTGGTGAACTGGGACACCAAGCTGCACACCGCGATTTCTGACCTGGAAGTGGAAAACCACGACGAGAAAGGTCACCTGTGGAACCTGCGTTACCCGCTGGCTGACGGCGCAAAAACCGCCGAAGGCAAAGACTATCTGGTGGTCGCCACGACGCGCCCGGAAACCATGCTGGGTGATTCGGCGGTGGCCGTTAACCCGGCTGACGAACGCTACCAGGCATTGATCGGCAAGTTTGTCGAGCTGCCGCTGGTAGGTCGTCGCATTCCGATCATTGCCGATGACTATTGCGACCCCGAGTTCGGCACCGGCTGCGTCAAGATGACCCCGGCCCATGACTTCAACGACTATGAAGTCGGCAAGCGTCACAACCTGCCGCTGATCAACATCTTCGACAAGAACGCTGTGGTGCTGGCCAAGGCCCAGGTGTTCAACATCGATGGCAGCCTCAACGAGAGCCTGGACAGCACCCTGCCCACGCAATTCGCCGGCCTGGACCGCTTCGAGGCACGCAAGCAGATCGTCGCCGCCTTCGACGCTGCCGGCCTGCTGGTCAGCGTCGATGACCACGCGTTGAAAGTGCCGAAAGGCGACCGCTCCGGCACCGTTATCGAGCCATGGCTGACCGACCAGTGGTACGTGTCGACCAAGCCACTGGCCGAGCCTGCCATCGCCGCCGTCGAAGACGGCCGCATCCAGTTTGTGCCCAAGCAGTACGAGAACATGTACTTCTCCTGGATGCGCGACATCCAGGACTGGTGCATTAGCCGTCAGCTGTGGTGGGGTCACCGTATTCCGGCCTGGTACGACCAGTCCGGCAAGGTCTATGTCGGTCGCGACGAAGCCGAAGTGCGGGCCAAGAACAACCTGGGCGCCGACGTGGTTCTGAATCAGGACAACGACGTGCTCGACACCTGGTTCAGTTCGGGTCTGTGGACCTTCTCCACCCTCGGCTGGCCAGAGAAGACCGAAGCGCTGAAGACCTTCCATTCCACCGACGTGCTGGTCACCGGCTTCGATATCATCTTCTTCTGGGTTGCGCGGATGATCATGCTCACCATGCACCTGGTGAAAAATGACGACGGCACCGCTCAGGTTCCGTTCAAGACCGTCTACGTCCATGGTCTGGTACGCGATGGCCAGGGCCAGAAGATGTCCAAGTCCAAGGGCAACGTGCTTGACCCGCTGGACATCGTCGACGGCATCGACCTGGAAACCCTGGTGCAAAAACGCACCAGTGGCCTGATGCAGCCACAACTGGCCAAGAAGATCGAGAAGCAGACCCGTCAGGAGTTTGCCGAGGGCATCGCCAGCTACGGCACCGACGCCCTGCGCTTCACCTTCTGCTCGCTGGCCTCCACCGGCCGCGACATCAAGTTCGACATGGGCCGCGTCGAGGGCTATCGCAACTTCTGCAACAAGATCTGGAACGCTGCGCGATACGTGCTGGACAAGGGTGAAGACTGTGGCCAGAACGGCGAAGCCTACGAGCTGTCGCTGCCTGATCGCTGGATCATCTCCCAGTTGCAACGCACCGAAGCCGAAGTGACCCGCCAATTGGAGCAGTTCCGCTTCGACCTGGCCGCCCAGTCGCTGTACGAGTTCATCTGGAACCAGTACTGCGACTGGTACCTGGAGCTGTCCAAGCCCGTGCTGTGGGACGAGAACGCATCGGTCGAGCGCCAGCGCGGCACCCGCCGCACGCTGGTGCGCGTCCTGGAAGTCGCCCTGCGCCTGGCCCATCCGTTCATGCCGTTCATCACCGAAGAAATCTGGCAGCGCCTGGCGCCGCTGGTCGGTGCCGAAGGCAAGACCATCATGCTCCAGCCATGGCCGGTGGCCAACGAGACCCGTATCGACGAGGCCGCCGAAGGCGACATCGAATGGCTCAAAGGCCTGATGCTGGCGGTGCGTAACATCCGTGGCGAAATGAACATCGGCCCTGGCAAGCCGCTGCAACTGTTCCTGGGCAACAGCAACGCTGAAGACGTGCGTCGCCTGCACGACAACGAGCACCTGCTCAAAAAGCTGGCCAAGCTCGAGTCGATCACCGTTCTGCAGCCCGGTGCCGAAGCGCCGCTGTCGGCCACCGGCCTGGTGGGCGAAATGCAGGTGCTGGTGCCAATGGCCGGGCTGATCGACAAAGGCGCCGAGCTGGCGCGGCTGGACAAGGAAATCCAGCGTCTGCAAGGCGAAGTGCAACGCGTGGGCGGTAAATTGTCCAACGCCGCCTTCGTCGACAAGGCCCCTGCCGACGTGATCGCCAAAGAGCGCGCCAAACTGGCCGAAGCCGAACAGGCTCTGGCCAAGCTGGCCGAACAGCACGCCCGTATCAGTAGCCTGTAAGGCCGTGATACACCGAGCCAGCCCGTTCACGGGCTGGCTTTTTTATTCACTGCGCTGACGCATTCGCGAGCACGTTCCCCCTTGTGGGAGCGAGCTTGCTCGCGAATAGGCCAGACACCGCCGGACTCGCGCCATGACCGACCGCATCAAGCCGCCACGCAAGAAACCGCAACGCCAGGCCAAACCCGCCGTCCCGCGGGAAAAGGCCACTCTGCACCCGCGCAACCGCCATCAAGGCCGTTACGACTTTGCGGCCCTGATCAAGAGCAGCCCGGAGCTGGCCGATTTCGTCATCCTCAACCCCTATGGCAAGCAAAGCATCGACTTTGCCAACCCGCAGGCGGTACGGGTCTTCAACCGCGCCTTGCTCAAGACCCAGTACCGAATCGCGCATTGGGACATCCCGGCCGATTACCTGTGCCCGCCGATTCCCGGCCGGGCTGACTACCTGCACTTGCTGGCCGACCTGCTGGCCCGCAGCAATCAGGAGCAGATTCCACGCGGCGCAGCGATCAAGGTGCTGGACATCGGCACCGGCGCCAATTGCATCTATCCACTGCTGGGCCATGCCGACTACGGCTGGCATTTCACCGGTTCGGAAATCGACCACACCGCCCTCGCCGCCGCGCAGACCATCGTCAAGGCCAACAAGCTGAGCAAGGCCATCGAGCTGCGTCAGCAAAGCGACCGCCAGCACATCCTCAGCGGCCTGCTGGACGCCGATGAGCGCTTTGACCTGAGCATGTGCAACCCGCCGTTCCATTCGTCCCGTGAAGAGGCGACACGGGGCAGCCAGCGCAAATGGAAAGCCCTGGGCAAAGCCGACCCCAAGCGCAAGCTGCCGGTACTCAATTTCGGTGGTCAAGCCCAGGAGTTGTGGTGTGAAGGCGGTGAGATCGCGTTCGTGACCCGCATGATCGACGAAAGCGCGCTGATCCCCGAACAGGTGCTGTGGTTCAGCACCCTGGTGTCCAAGGCCGCCAACCTGCCGCAGATCCAGCAACACCTGAAAAAGATCGGCGCCTTTGATGTGCAGGTGCTGGAGATGGGCCAAGGCCAGAAACAGAGCCGCTTCGTGGCCTGGACCTTTCATGACCTGCAAGAACAGGCCAGATGGCGTGCCGAGCGCTGGCCAAAAGCCTGACTGTCACCCACAAAAAAGCCGTGGCTGGAGACCCAGTACACGGCTTTTTTGTTGCAAGCGGATGCTTACTTGTTGATCGCGTCGCTCAGCACTTTGGCTGGTACGAACTTGACAACTTTCTTGGCAGCGATTTCGATGGCAGCGCCAGTCGAAGGGTTGCGGCCGGTGCGAGCCGGACGCTCGCTGACTTTCAGCTTGCCGATACCTGGAAGGGTAATTTCAGCACCGTTTTCCAGTTGATCAGCAACGATCTGGCCCAACTGCTCGAGAGCGTTACGCGCAGTGGTCTTAGGCGCGTCGATAGCGTCTGCGATATCGGCGATCAACTGGTCTTTGGTAAGAGCCATGTAGTGTTCCTTCCCTATAAAATTCATATGGATTGCAGAGTGCGACGTCGGCCATTGGCAGCCACGATCAATCGAGAAATGTAGATACTGAAACCTGAAATTGGTTCGCCAGCACGCACACAAACTGCATGCCTGACGCGCTGAAGTGCGCAGGACGGCGCAAAACTAGCACAGAGCCAAGCAAATATCCGCCTCTGACTTTTCTTTTGGTCAGGTTTTGCGGGCTTTTAAGGCAAAAAGAAGTAAAAAAATCTTTGCTGGCTGAAAAACCACCACAGCCGGCCATTTTCAGCAGCCCTGCGTTACACTTGCGCGCCTGAGCGTTTTTCATTTTTTTCAGCCGAGACTTCCATGCCGATCCGTCATTGCATCGTCCATTTGATCGACAAGAAACCTGACGGCAGCCCCGCAGTCCTGCATGCCCGCGACTCGGAGCTGGCCGAATCGATGGCCATCGAAAACCTGCTCGCCGACCTCAATGAAAGCTACAACGCCAAACAGGGTAAAGCCTGGGGGCTGTTCCATGGCGAGTCAGGAGCCTATCCGTTCAGTGGCTGGCTGCAAGAGTATCTGGCCGGCAGCAAGGACTTCACCGGGTTCTCGCGCATTGCGGTCGAGCACCTGCAGAAGCTGATGGAGGAATCCAACCTGTCGACCGGCGGCCACGTGCTGTTCGCCCATTATCAGCAAGGCATGACCGAGTACCTGGCCATCGCCCTGCTGCATCACAGCGAAGGTGTAGCGGTCAATGACTCCCTGGACGTCACCCCGTCGCGGCATCTGGACCTGAGCCAGTTGCACCTGGCGGCGCGGATCAACATTTCCGAGTGGCAGAACAACAAGCAGTCCAAGCAGTACATTTCGTTCATCAAAGGCAAGAATGGCAAGAAGGTTTCGGAATACTTCCGCGACTTCATCGGCTGCCAGGAAGGTGTCGACGGCCCCGGCGAAACCCGGACCCTGCTCAAGGCATTCAGCGATTTTGTCGAAAGCGAAGACCTGCCCGAAGAAGCCACTCGCGAGAAAACCAAGGCGCTGGTTGACTACGCCAGCAGCCAGAGCAAACTCGGCGAGCCGATCGGCCTGCAAGAGCTGTCAGAGCTGATCGACGAAGAACGCCCCAAAGCGTTCTACGACCATATCCGCAACAAGGACTACGGCTTGTCGCCAGAGATTCCGGCCGATAAACGGACCCTGAACCAGTTCCGTCGGTTCACCGGCCGCGCCGAAGGCCTGTCGATCAGCTTCGAGGCTCACCTGCTGGGCGATCGTATCGAGTATGACGAAGACGCCGGCACGCTGATCATCAAGGGTCTGCCAACCCAGTTGACCGACCAGTTGAAGCGCCGCTGAGCCCATGCTGCAACGCACCCTCAAGAAAGTTGCGCTGATCCTGCTGGTGGTGGTGATCTACCAGAACTGGGGCAAGATCGAACACTTCGTCAACCCGCCGACGGCCAGCGACGCGCAACGCTACAGCCAGGCCAGGGTGGTGATGTACTCGACCCCCTGGTGCGGCTACTGCAACCAGGCGCGGCGCTTTCTCGACAGCCAGGGTATTGCCTTCAAGGAATACGATATCGAGAGTTCGGCAGAAGGCCGCGCGGCTTATCAGGCGCTCGGTGGCCGGGGTATTCCGATGCTGGATGTGAACGGCACCCTGCTCCGGGATTTTGCCCCGGAGCAGATTCAGAAGGCGCTGAAATAACGCTGTACACGCTCCGGTTACGAGCGTGCTTTCGAACAATGGAAAAACCTTTGCCGCGGTTGTCTGGACTGCGGGTTTCGCCCCGACGGGCGACCCCATTTTGTGCTTGGCAACGTGCCCCGGGCAAAATGGGGGAAAACCGCTTGCTCTTGGCTTGGGTCCGCCCTGCGGGCGAACTTCCCTCTGTCCGGCATCGATTCGGGGGCCGGCGCGATGGGCGTCCCTGCCCAGCGCACCTGCTCCTTGTATCAAGAGCAGCGACTTCCCTGCCGGTTTCTCCCCCTAATCGACGCCTACCCTCGGCCTGCCCCCAAGTCGCGATTCGCGGCGTCTGTGCTATCTCGGTTCGAAGATCAAAAGCAAAATCAACGGCAACCGAGCGGCGACGAACGCCGGTCAGCGCCTCTCGATCCTGAAGCCCAGACGCGGGAAGTGCACATGCACGGTCCCGGCGCGTTCATCTTCGCGGCGCAGAATCAGCTCTTCATGGCCGCTGAACACCAGCTCGCCCTCCACCGCATCAACGCCGTAATCAATGGCCCCAATCGCTACGCGATCACCGACAGCCCAGCCATTGGGGTCGGTGAAGCGTTCTGCCGGCACACTAATTGGGGTGGTATTACGAGCCACTTCGATAGCCTCTTGCGCGGTCATGGCGGTCAGCGTGCCGTGGCCGAAGCCTTCAACGCGCTTGAGCCAGGCCAATACGTTCGGGTAATCGTCCACCGCCGCCGCGGTCAACGGCGTCTGACGCAGGAACCACAGCGGGTGAGCCACCGCGAAGTCGGCAATCGACGGTTCACCACACAGAAAGTCGCCACTGCGCTGCAATTGTTGCTCCAGCCGCCCCATGATAACCGGCCACTGATGCCTGGCCTGCTCCAGCGGCAGACGCGACGCCGTGCCACCGGCAAACAACCCCGCACGATCAGCCTTGAATGCCTCCACCGCTGCGGCCGGCAATCTGGCAAAGCGCTCGGCCAAGACCTCAGGCTGGAACACCTGGGCGACCGCGTGCTGGAACAAGGTGGCATCAGCCCAGGCGGCCAGCCCGGCACCGCTAAACTCGTGACCAATGGGAAACAACGCAGGCGTGGCTTTTTCCTGCTCAAGACGCCGGGCGATCAGTGCCGTATCGCAATAGATATCAGCACCCACTTGCAGCACCGGGGTCTTGCGGTAACCGCCTGTCAAAGCGGTCAGGTCAGGTTTGGGCATGACCGGGGGAATGAACACCGAACGCCATGAAAGCCCCTTGAAGCCCAGCATCAGGCGAGCCTTTTCGGCAAATGGCGAGGCGGGGTAATGGTGCAGGATCAATTCAGACATGGTCGCGTCTCTAGATTGGCGAGCACACAGCTTAGTAGCTCGCGCAACAATCAGCCCAGTGCCTGAACGGGCAATTGCCAGTCCGATCGAGCCAAAGCCTCTTTGGCGCTCTTGCGCAGTTTCTTGATCAAACGCTCCTGGCGCAAGGCTTCGGCCTTGCTCGGCCAGGACTCGACATAGGCCAGCGCCAGCGCCGGGCTGGAGTGGAAAAAGCGCGCGCCCTTGCCACTCTGATGCTGAATGAAACGACGCTGTGGATCATCGCTGATACCGCAGTACAACGAGCCATTGGCGGCCCGGACCAGATAGACAAACCAGGGCTTGGCCACCGGTGCAGCGAGCGGCTCAGGCATTGCGCCGGTACGCCTTGAGACCCTTGTGTGCCTGAGTGCGGATGGCGTTTTGCACCACCGGCGTCCAGCCCAGCAGCAGCCCCTTGGCGCCCAACGCCTGACGCGACCAGCGCCACAGGTCAAAGCTGTCATGGTGCTCGCAGATCTTGCCGTCACGGAACACGAAGCGCGCCTGGATATCATTGACCACGGTACGCCCGGTCTGGCTGAACAGGTAAGTCGCCACCCAGTGCGCCGCGCCGCTGCGCCCGTCGGCGCGCACATTGTCGAACCTGACTGAAAAGTCTTTGGCACGCGCGGTCAGCATGCGCCACATGTCGCCCGCTTCACGACCACGCAACTCGCCGAACACCGGGTCGCTGAACAGCACATCGTCGCTGTAGCAGGCGCTCATGGCCTCGGCGTCCAGCCGGCTGAACGCCTCGTAAAAACGTGTAATCAACGCTATATGGTCCTGGCTTTGCTGCTCATCACTCATCGCTGCGTCTCGTTCAGGAAAAGATCTGTGCACAATAGGCAGCCAATGGCCAGTTGTCATGGGGCAGATCAGACCTTTTCGCAGCTGACCTGGACCTGCAGGTTGCGTCCTGCGCCCAGCGCCGCGATCATCGCGCCAAGACCGAGCACCGCGAAGACCCAGCCGATGGCATCCCAACTGCCGGTCATCTCATGCACCAGCCCCACCGCGAACGGTCCCGCCGAGGCCAGGGTATAGCCAACCCCCTGGGCCATGCTCGACAGGTTGGCGGCGATATGCGAGTTGCCCGAACGCAACACGATCAGCGCCAGCGCCAGGCTGAATGTGCCGCCCTGCCCTACGCCCAGCGCGATAGCCCAGCCCCACAGACCGTCCAGCGAGGCGTACAGGCAACCGAACAATCCCGCCAGGGTCAGCGACATGGCGATGATCACCGCCAGCCGCTGGTCTTTGCAGCGCGCCGCCAGCCCAGGCACGGTCAAGGCGCTGATCACTTGCATCATGATCGAGCCGGACAACAGTAATCCGGCCTGGGTCGGGTCGAGGCCGCGGCCGATCAGCACAGAAGGCAACCAGCCGAAGACAATGTAGGACAGCGATGACTGCAGACCCATGTACAGAGTCACCTGCCAGGCCAACGGATCACGCCATAGCCCCTTGACCCGATAACGGGCTTGTTGCACGGCATGCCGGGCACGGGTCTGTGGCCACCAGAGCACGGCGGCAATCAGTGCCGGTACACACCAGACACCAAGACTGATAGCCCAGCTGTTATCAAACCGGTGGCTCAGCGGCACGCTGCTGGCGGCGGCCAGCGCTGCACCCAGGCACAGCGCCATGGTGTAAACGCCGGTCATGGTACCGGCTTGTCTGGGGAAATCGCGCTTGACGATGCCAGGCAGCAGCACGCCGATGACGCCGATACTTGCGCCGGCCAACAGGCTACCGGCAAACAGCCCGAATACCCCCAGATGGCTGCGCAGCAGGATGCCTGCTGCCAGTAACAACAACACCCATAACACCACTTGCTCGCTACCGAAACGCCGGGCCAGCAGCGGAGCAAGCGGGGCGAACAGGCCCAGGCACAACACCGGCAGGGTGGTCAGCAGGCCAGCATCGGCCGCAGACAACCCCAATGCCACAGACACGTCATTGAGCAATGGCGCGATACTCGACAACGCAGGACGCAGGTTCAGCGCCACCAGCACCAGCCCCAGCAGCAACAGCCAAGTGCGCGCCGGCTGCGGCGCAGGCGTCAGTGTTACGGTCTCGGTCAGGGTATCGGGGCGGTCGTGGGGCGGCTGGGCGGTCATTGAATCCTCAGGCATCAGGTAACACCCCTTGGCAGAAGGGGGCAGTATCCTGTTGGAGGGGCGCGAAGATTACAAGGTTCAGCCGACTGGAGCTTGGGTTGCGGGGCTAAAAAAACCCGGGCACCAGGCCCGGGTTCTTTATCGCTCAAGCGTCGATCAATGAATGATCTGGCTCAGGAACAGGCGGGTACGGTCGCTTTGCGGATTGTCGAAGAAGTCGTCAGGTGCAGCCTGTTCGACGATTTCGCCGCGGTCCATGAAGATCACTCGGTTGGCCACGGTCCGGGCAAAGCCCATTTCGTGGGTTACGCAAAGCATGGTCATGCCCTCTTCGGCCAGGCTGACCATGGTGTCGAGCACTTCCTTGACCATTTCCGGGTCCAGTGCCGAGGTTGGCTCGTCGAACAGCATGATTTTCGGTTTCATGCACAAGGCGCGGGCGATCGCCACACGCTGCTGCTGACCACCGGAGAGCTGACCTGGGTACTTGTTGGCCTGCTCCGGGATACGCACACGCTGCAAGTAGTGCATGGCGATCTCTTCGGCTTCCTTCTTCGGCATCTTGCGTACCCACATCGGTGCCAGGGTGCAGTTCTGCAGAATGGTCAGGTGCGGGAACAGGTTGAAGTGCTGGAACACCATGCCCACCTCACGGCGGATGGTTTCGATCTGCCGCAGGTCCGAGGTCAGCTCGGTGCCGTCAACGATGATCCGGCCCTGCTGGTGTTCTTCCAGACGGTTGATGCAGCGAATGGTGGTGGACTTGCCCGAACCGGACGGGCCGCACAGCACGATACGCTCGCCCTGGCGAACATTGAGGTTGATGTCCTTGAGCACATGGAACTGGCCATACCACTTGTGCACGCCTTCCAGGCGGATCATGCCTTCAGCGCCCAGAGGCTTTTTGACTGCTTCACTCATCACGAAACTCCTAACGCTTGTGGCCAGTGTCCAGCTTGCGCTCCAGATGCATGGAGTAGCGGGACATACCGAAACAGAAAATCCAGAACACCAGGGCCGCGAACACGTAGCCCTCGGTCGCCATGCCCAGCCAGGTCGGGTCGGCCGCAGCCTGCTTGACGCTGTTGAGCAGGTCGAACAGACCGATGATGATCACCAGGCTTGTGTCTTTGAACAGGGCAATGAAGGTGTTGACGATGCCGGGAATCACCAGCTTCAGGGCTTGCGGCAGAATCACCAGGCCCATCGCGCGCCAGTAGCCCAGGCCCATGGCCGCAGCGGCTTCATACTGGCCCTTGGGAATGGCCTGCATGCCACCGCGCACCACCTCGGCGATGTACGCCGACTGGAACAGGATCACGCCGATCAGCGCCCGCAGCAGCTTGTCGAAGTTCATGCCTTCAGGCAGGAACAGCGGCAGCATCACCGAGGACATGAACAGCACGGTGATCAGCGGCACGCCACGCCAGAACTCGATGAAGGTCACGCAGACCACCTTCACCGCCGGCATGTTCGAACGCCGCCCCAGCGCCAGCAGGATACCCAGCGGCAAAGCACCGGCGATACCCACCGTGGCGATCACCAGGGTCAGCATCAGGCCGCCCCACTGGCTGGTCGGTACGGTGCTCAGACCGAACGCACCGCCGTGCAGCAGGTAGAAGGCAATGATCGGGTACAGCACCAGGAAGCTCAGGCCGTAGACCGCCTTGCGCGGCACCGCCTTGATGAACAGCGGCGCGATACCGACGATAGCCAGAATCACGGTCAGGTCGACACGCCAGCGTTGGTCGCCGGGGAAGTAACCATACATGAACTGCCCGAAGCGCTGCTCGATGAACACCCAGCAGGCGCCCGCCTTGGTGCAGTCGGCGCGGGTTGTGCCGCTCCAGTTCGCATCCAGAATGGCCCAGTTGATGATCGGTGGCAGAATCAGCCAGACCAGATACAGCGAAAACAGCGTCAGCAGCGTGTTGAACCAGCTTGAAAACAGGTTCGAACGCATCCAGCCGATCACCCCGACAGTGGCCTTGGGTGGCGCCAGATTAGGTTTGAAAATATGTGTGCTCATGCGCGTTTCCTCACCGCTCGATCAGCGCAATGCGCTTGTTGTACCAGTTCATCAGCAGAGAAATGCTGATGCTGATTGCCAGGTACACGCTCATGGTGATGGCAATGACCTCGATGGCCTGACCGGTCTGGTTCAGCACGGTTCCTGCGAACAGCGAGACCATCTCCGGATAGCCGATACCGGCCGCCAGGGACGAGTTCTTCACCAGGTTCAGGTATTGGCTGGTCAGCGGCGGAATGATCACCCGCAGTGCCTGGGGAATGATCACCTTGCGCAGGGTCGGACCAGGACGCAGCCCAAGCGAGCGAGCCGCCTCGGTCTGGCCGTGGCTCACCGACTTGATGCCCGACCGCACGATCTCGGCGATAAACGCCGCGGTATATACGGTCAGGGCCAGAGTCAGGGCCAGCAGTTCAGGGATCAGAACCCAGCCGCCGACAAAGTTGAAACCGCGCAGCTCAGGCATTTCCCAGTGCACGGGCACGCCGAATACCAGCATGCTCAGGCCGGGAATGGCCAGCAGGATGGCAAGGCCGGCCCAGAACTTGTGGAACGGCTCGCCGGTCAGTTCGAAGCGCTTGTTGGCCCAGCGGGTCATCAGGACAGTGGCGATCACCGCCACCACCAGGCTGACCACAAAGGCAGTCATGCCTTCGGCCGCCAGGGCTCTTGGCATGTTCACGCCGCGGCTGCTGACATAGAACATGTCGAGGTAACCATGGGCATTGCGTGGCCCAGGCAGGGTCAGGAATACCGCGAAGTACCAGAACAGAATCTGCAGCAAGGGCGGAATGTTACGGAAAACCTCGACGTAGACAGTTGCCAGCTTGTTGACCATCCAGTTGGGCGACAGGCGGGCGATACCGATGACGAACCCCAGCAGGGTTGCCAGAATGATGCCGATAAACGATACCAGCAAGGTGTTGAGCAATCCGATCACGAAGACCCGGGCGTAGCTGTCCGCTTCGGTGTAGTCGATCAGGTGCTGGGCGATGCCGAAGCCGGCACTGCGCTCCAGAAAGCCGAAACCAGAGGTGATGCCACGGTGTTCCAGGTTGGTCTGGGTGTTATCGAATAGAAACCAGCCCAGGGAGATCACCGCTACGACGGTGATGATCTGGAATAGCCAGGCGCGCACTTTGGGGTCGCTCAGGGTGAGCTTTTGTTTAGGTGCGTCGATTTTATTCTGCATGAAATGCCCCGGAATAAATAAACATTACAAGACGAAAGAGCACCACGACTCTGGGGCTGGTGCGTGGGGGGATGTGGGCGTCGGGGGGGG